>SLNF01000200.1 GCA_007133145.1 Nitriliruptorales bacterium | reverse complement strand
GACCTCGAGGCCGACAGCAGCCCCGCCGGCGACGGCCGGGTCTCCGCGCCCCGGGAGGTCGGCCACCCCTTCCGCGTCGTCGGCTTCGCCGCCCCGCCGGCCGCCGACCTCGCGGTGTGCACGAGCGAGGACGGGGTGTCCTGGCGGCCGTGGACGTCGGTGCCCGCGCCCCGCGCCGACGAGGGCCCCGACGGCGACGACGAGGGCGGCGCGGATCCCGAGGACGCCCGCGATCCGGTCTGGGTGGGCCCGTCGCGGTGGCTGCAGGTCCGCTGCGCCAACGCCGACCTCGCAATGGTCACCGCCCACGCCCTCGACCCCGAGCCCGACGCGCGCTTCGCCGCGCAGGACGAGGGCGGCCCGTTCGGCGTCCCACCCGGCCGCCCACCGATCGTCACGCGCGCGCAGTGGGGCGCCGACGAGTCGTGGCGCAACGGCAACCCGCGTTACACCGGCGGACTCGCCCTCGGGATCGTGCACCACACCGACACCGGCAACGGCTACGGCCCCGGCGACGGCGCGGCGATCGTGCGGAGCATCTACCGCTTCCACACGCAGACGCGCGGCTGGAACGACATCGGCTACAACTTCCTCGTCGACCGCTACGGCGTCGTCTACGAAGGCCGCGCCGGCGGGATCGACAAGCCCGTCGTCGGCGCGCACGCCGGCGGCTTCAATGCCCTGTCCGTCGGCGTCGGCGTCCTCGGCACCCACGGCAGCGAGGCGATCTCCACCGCGGCGTGGGGCGCGGTCTCGGAGATCCTCGCGTGGAAGGCCGCCCTGCACGACCTCGACCCGGTCGCCACGGTCGAGGTCACGAGCGGCCGCTCGACGCGCCACGCCGAGGGCAGCGTCGTCTCGCTCGCGACGATCTCCGGGCACCGTGACGTCTCGGCGACGGCGTGTCCCGGCGGCGCCGGCTACCGGGCGCTCGGCGACATCCGGTCGCGGACAGCCGAGCGCACGCCGGTCCTCGCGCCGGCTCAGCGCCTCGAGCGCCTCGCCGGCGAGGACGACGTCGCCACGGCGATCGTCGTGAGCGAGGCGGCCTTCGCCGACGGCGAGGCCACCCGCGCGGTGCTCGCGACCGACGAGACCTTCGCCGACGCCGCCGCCGGCGGGCCGCTCGCCGGCACCGAGGGACCGGTCCTGCTGACCGGCCCCGAGGCGCTCGACGACCGGGTCGCCGCCGAGCTCGACCGGGCGCTCGCCCCCGACGGGGAGGTCCTCCTCCTCGGCGGTGAGCGGGCGCTCGCGCCAACGGTCGAGAACGCCCTCGCAGCACGCTGGAGGGTGCGGCGCCTCGCCGGCGCCGACCGCTTCGCCACCGCCGCAGCGGTCGCCGCCGAGGTGCTCCGCCGCGAGGGCGGGACGACGTGCCTGCTCGCGCGCGCCCGCCCCGACGACGCGTGGGCCGACGGTCTCACCGTCGGCGCCTACGCCGCGCGCGACGGGGTGCCGCTGGTCTACACCGAGACCGACACGCTGCCCGAGGCGACGCGCGACCTGCTGCGGGGCGGGGGGATCACCCGCACGCTCGTGATCGGCGGGCCGCGGGCGATCAGCGAGGACGTCGCCGCCGCGGTGCCCTCCCCCACCCGCGTGGCCGGTGCCGACCGCACCGCCACGGCCGTGGCGATCACCGAGGAGCTCTGGGAGGCCGACCCCGCCCGGCTCGACGGTGGGGTGCTGCTCACCAACGGCTTCGGCACGAGCGCGTGGCGCAACACCCTCGTGGCCGCCCCGCTCGCGGCGCGACGCGGGGCGCCGGTCCTGCTCACCCGCGGCCACGAGGCGCCTGAGCCCACCGCGGCCTGGCTCGCCGGAGCCGACCTCGGCGTGGGCGACGTCACGATCGTCGGCGCGCCCACCGCCGTCGACGAGGCGCTGGCCTCCCGCCTCGCCTTCGCGCTCAGCTGAGCCGGCACCGCCCCGAGGTCCCGGCCGGGTTCCGCTCTCTTGTGACGGCTGCCTTGCATCGGCAGGACGTCTCCGTGACGATGCCGGGCCGCAGCGATTGGGGGGGCCAATCGCCCGCACGAGGACGAGACAAGGGGGATCCATGAACCGCCTTCAGGCACCGGCTGCGGCGCTGGGCATGCGGGGAAGAGGCATGGCCGCGGCGCTGGCCACCGCACTGCTCGCGCTGCTCGCCGTCTCGGTGCTCACCGCCGAGCAGGCCCGCGCGCAGCAGGACCTCGAGGTCACGACGACCGCCGACGGCAACGACGAGTGCGAAGCCGACGACTGCACCTTGCGCGAGGCGGTCCTCGAGGCCAACGCCGACCCCGGCGAGGCCGCAACGATCACTTTGCCGGGGCCTGAGCCGGGCGAGGCGACGGCCACGTACGTGCTCGATATCGACCCGGGGGCCAATAGGGACTTGGGCGAGAGTGGCGACCTCGTCATCGCGGGTGACGGGCCCGAGGCGGTCAGCGACGTGACGATCGTCGGCACCGGCGCCGACGAGGTCGTCATCGACGCGAGCGCCATCGACGACCGGGTCTTCCGCGTCGGATCGCTTCGGGGACGGGTCCTGGGGCAACTCACGCTCGAGGGCGTGACGGTGACCGGCGGCTCCGAGGTCGACAACGGCGGGGGCATCGCGGTGCTCGACGGCTCCTCGGCAACGCTCGAGGACGTCGCGGTCACCGGCAACGCGGCGACCAACGGTGGTGGCATCCACGCGCAGGGCGGCGAGGACCCCTCGGCGACGCAGGTCGAGGTGGCCCGCTCGCTCATCGCCGACAACGACGCCGGGAACGTCGGCGGTGGACTCTTCCTCGATCGCGCGAGCGTGAGCCTGGAGAACACGACCATAAGCGGGAACAGCGCCATCACCGGAGGAGGCATCGAGCACCAGTCCGAGAACGCCGGTTCCGGCACGCTCGACCTGCTCCACGTCACCCTCGCGGACAACGAGGCCTTTGAGGCATGGCCGGCGGTCGGTGGGGCTGGCGGCACCGCCGAAGCGACGATCGTCGCCGACAATGTCGACGGTCGCGCGATGGGCGATTCCTGCGCGACACCCTTCGACTCGAACGGCGACAACCTCGAGGACGGCGACTCCTGCGGCTTCGACGCCGCGAGCGACCAGCCCGACACCGACCCGGCGCTGGCCACCCTGTTCTCCAACCCTCCGGGCTCGACGCGGACCCACGCGCTGCCGGCGACGAGCCCGGCGGTCGACGCGATCGACGACTGCGCCGTCGCGACCGACCAGCGCGGCGTGAGCCGGCCACAGGACGGCAGTGGCGACGGCGACGCGGCCTGCGACGTCGGGGCCTACGAGCGGACCGCACCCGGCCTCGACGTCGCCAAGGACGCGCCGGCCTCGGTGCTCGTCGGCGAGGACTTCGACTACGTCATCGAGGTGACCAACCCCTCCGAGTCCGCTGTTGGCGTGGTGAGCCTCACCGACACGCTGCCCGACGAGGTGGACTTCGTCGAGGTCGACCCGGCCGGGGCCTGCGACTACGACGAGCCGTCGGGTGAGCTCACCTGCGACCTCGGCGACCTCGCCGCCGGCGAGACCGAGACCGTGACGGTGACGGTCACGGCGACGACCCCGACCTCGTCGGCGAGCAACCTCGCCGTGGCCTCGAGCCTCGAGCCGGACCTGACCGCCGAGGACAGCGCGTCGGTGCTCATCAGCACCGAGAACCCCTGCCCGCCGGAGGGCTTCCCCGAGGGCCTCGAGCGCCTCGAGGGCCGGGACCGCTTCGAGACCGCCATCGAGGTGAGCCGGGCCTGCTTCGACGAGGCCGACGCGGTCGTGCTCACCCGCTCGGACATCTTCCCCGACGCGCTGTCGGGCACCCCGCTGGCCGTCGACCTCGGCGCCCCGCTGCTGTTCACCCAGCCCGGCACGCTCAACGCGCAGACCGCCGCCGAGATCGACAACCTCCTCGACCCCGGCGACGACGTCTACCTGCTCGGCGAGACCGTCGCGTTGAGCCAGGACGTCGAGGACGCCGTCGAGAACGCCGGCTACAACGCGGTGCGCCTCGGCGGCGCCAACCGCTTCGAGACCGCCGCGATCATCGCCGACGAGGGCCTCGGCGACCCCTCGACGCTCCTGCTGTCGACCGGGCGGGACTTCCCCGACCCGCTCGCGGGCGCGGCCGGTGAGGCCGTCGCCGGTGCGGTCCTGCTCACCGACGACGACGTGATGGCGCCTGAGACCCAGGCCTACCTCGACGGCCGCACCGACGACCCCGACCTCTTCGCGGTCGGTGGCCCCGCGGCGGCGGCGGCGCCGGACGCGACGCCGGTCTTCGGCGCGGACCGCTACGCCACGAGCGTGGAGGTCGCCGAGGAGTTCTTCGCCGCGCCCAACAGCGTCGGCATCGCCACCGGCGGGGACTTCCCCGACGCGCTCTCCGGTGGGGTGCACATGGGCAAGCAGGGCGGCCCGATGCTGCTCACCCGCACGGCCACCCTGCCCGAAGTCGTCGAGACCTACCTCGAGGACAACGCCGCGACGATCGACTGGGTGTGGATCTTCGGCGGCACGAACGCGGTGAGCCAGGAGGTCGAGGACGCCGCGAACGCGACGGTGTTCCAGGTCGGGCCGTGAAGACCCTGCG
>SLNF01000044.1 GCA_007133145.1 Nitriliruptorales bacterium | reverse complement strand
GGTCCCGGCGTGTGCCCTAGGCTCGGTCTACCTGCGCTGATGCCGCGCAGCGAGCCTCGCTGAGGGACGGAAGCCGTATGCGCATCGTCATCATCGGCGGCGGCCCAGGCGGCTACGAGGCCGCCCTCGTGGCGGCCGAGCACGCCTCCGACGTGACCGTCGTCTCCCGGGAAGGCCTTGGCGGCAACTCCGTGCTGTGGGACTGCGTGCCCTCCAAGGCGCTCATCGTCTCCGCCCAGGCGATGGGGTGGATGCAGTCGGCCAACCGCCTCGGGGTGCGCCTCGAGGGGGGCACCGACATCGGTGACCACTCCACCGTCGAGATGGGCGCGGTGATGGATCGCGTCAAGGGTCTCGCCTCCAACCAGTCCGCCGACATCGGCAAGAAGGTCGCGGCCGCTGGGGTGCGGATCATCGAGGGGGAGGGCCGGGTGCTCGGCGCCCAGCGCGTCGAGGTCCGCGAGCCGGGCGGAGCGGTCAGCGAGTTGCCGGCCGACGCGATCCTCGTGGCCACCGGGTCGAACCCCAGGGTGCTGCCGTTCAGTGAGCCCGACGCCGAGCGCGTGTTCACCTCACGGGAGCTCTACGACCTCCGTGAGCTGCCCGAGCGTCTCGTCGTCGTGGGATCGGGCGCGACCGGTGCGGAGTACGCCCAGGCCTTCTCGAAGTTCGGCGCCGACGTGCACCTCATCTCGAGCCGCGACCAGGTGCTGCCGAAGGAGGACCCCGACGCGGCGGCGGTCATCGAGGACGCCTTCGAGCGCTGGGGCATGACGATCCACCGGCAGCGCCGAGCCGTCGACATGGAGCGCTCCGCCGACGGGGTGCGGGTCCGCGTCGGCGACGACGAGTGGGTCGAGGGCACCCACGCGCTCTACTGCATCGGGCAGGTGCCCGCCGTCGAGGGCCTCGGCCTCGAGGAGGCCGGTGTCGATGTCAGCGGGGGCACGATCCCCGTCGACGGCGTGAGCCGCACGAGCGTGCCGACGATCTACGCCGCCGGGGACGTCACCGGCGGCACGATGCTTGCGAGCGTCGCGGCGATGCAGGGCCGCAACGCGATGTGGCACGCGCTCGGACAGGCCGTGGAGCCGCTACGGCGCGACGCGATCGCGGCGTGCATCTTCACCGCCCCCGAGGTTGCCACCGTCGGCTTGACCTCCGAGCAGATCCCCGCCGCGCAGGTGCCCGTCGAGACCGTCACCCTCCACCTTGCGGGCAACCCGCGGGCGAAGATGGCCGAGCACACCGAGGGGTTCATCAAGATCCACGCCCTCGCAGGCTCGGGCACCGTCCTCGGCGGCGCGGTCGTCGCCGCGGGGGCAAGTGACCTCATCACCCCGCTCAGCGTCGCGGTCTACAACCGTCTGACGGTGAGCCAGCTCGCGCACTCGCTCACGATCTACCCGTCGATGGGCGGTTCGGTGCAGGAGACCGCCCGGCTGCTCATGGCCCGTCAGCAGCCCTGGTAGCGCCGTCGGCGGGGTCGCCTTCGGGCCCGTCGCCGATGACCGCGAGGAGGGCACCGCTGGCCACGAGGTCGCCGGGCCTGACCTCGAGCCGCTCGAGGACGCCGTGGCGGTCGGCGCTGACGTAGTTCTCCATCTTCATCGCCTCGAGCACGACGACGACGTCGCCGGGGGCGACGACCTCACCGGGGAGGACGGCGGTCTTGACGATCGTGCCCTGCATCGGCGCGACGAGCAGGCCCGGCCCGCCTGCGACGGGTGAGCGTCCGCGGCTGCGGCGGCGCCGTCGCGCTCGTCCCGGCCGCGGCGGCGCGAGGACCCTGACGTCGAGGCGCCGACCGTCGACCTCGACGACGAGCGGGTGGGAGGGCTCCAGCGCGGCCTGCTCGGATCCGGCGGCCGAGCCCGCGAGACCGGCGAGGCTCCACTCGCCCTCCACGGAGGTCGTCGCGACCGCGCCGGCCCGGAAGGCCTCGTGGTCGAGGGCGAGGCGGTGGAACGGCAGGGTGGTGGCCACCCCCTCGACGACGAACTCCCGGCAGGCCCGGGCGAGCCGGCGGCGGGCCTCCTCGCGGTCGGCGCCGTAGGCGATGAGCTTGGCGAGCAGGGAGTCGTAGTCGCGCGTGACCGTCGAGCCCTCGGTGACGCCGGCGTCGACCCGCACGCCGGGGCCCGCGGCGGGACGCCAGCGGCTGATCGTGCCGGGGGAGGGCGTGAAGCCGGCACCGGGATCCTCGGCGTTGATCCGCGCCTCGATGGCATGCCCCCGCAGGCCGACGTCGTCCTGGGTGAGCCAGAGGTCCTCCCCGGCGGCGAGGCGCAGCTGGGCGGCGACGAGGTCGACGCCGGTGACGAGCTCGGTGACGGGGTGCTCCACCTGCAGGCGGGTGTTCATCTCGAGGAAGAAGAAGTCCCCGTCCTCGACGAGGAACTCGCAGGTGCCCGCGCCGACGTAGCCGACCTGTTCGGCGACGCGCACCGCCGCAGCGCCCATCCGCGCCCGCAACGACTCGTCGAGGCCGGGTGCGGGCGCCTCCTCGAGGAGCTTCTGGTGGCGTCGCTGCGTCGAGCAGTCGCGCTCCCCGAGGTGAATCGTGCTGCCGGCAGCGTCGGCGAGCACCTGGATCTCGATGTGGCGGGGCCGATCGAGGTAGCGCTCGAGGTAGACCTCATCGCGACCGAACGCCGCCCGGGACTCCCGGGTGGCGGCCTCGAGGGCCTCGGCGGCCTGTCCCGGCTCGCGCACGACCTTGAGGCCGCGGCCGCCACCGCCGAAGGCGGCCTTGACCGCGACCGGGTAGCCGTAGGCGGCGGCGAAGGCGGTCACCGCCGCGGGGTCGCCGCCCGGGTCGACGCCGCCGGGCACGACCGGGCAGTCGGCGGCCTCGGCGGCGGCGCGGGCGGAGCGCTTGTCGCCCATCGTGGCGATGGCCTCCGGCGGTGGGCCGATCCACGTGAGGCCGGCGTCGCGCACCGCCGCGGCGAAGGGCGCGCTCTCGGAGAGGAAGCCGTAGCCGGGATGCACCGCCGCGGCGCCGGCGCGCTCGGCGATGGCGAGGATCCGGTCGACGTCGAGGTAGCTCTCCGCGGCCGGTGCGGGTCCGAGGAGGTAGGCCTCGTCGGCGGCGGCGAGCCACGGGCCGTGGCGATCGGCCTCGGAGTACACGGCGATCGAGGGCAGGCCGAGGTCGGCGCAGGCGCGGAGCACGCGCCAGGCGATCTCCCCGCGGTTGGCGACGAGCACGGGGCCGAGCATCGGCGGTGCCTCCCTCGACGGCGCCGCGTCATGCTAGTGGGTCGGCGTGCCCCGTCGCGGTGAGGGCAGGCCCGGTGGCGCGGCGGTGAGGGCGCGAGCGGCACCGTCGTCGGCGGGCCGCATCGCGACGGAGGTCATCCGGCCCCGCCGCGATCCCGGGCCTGCCGCGCGACGGGGATCCCCTCGGCGTCCTCCGCGGCCCGCGGGCTCAGCGGCGCCGCAGCCGCCGGCGGGCGGCGTTGAGCTCGGCGTCGTCGGCGGCGGCGCGGCCGGCGTACCAGCCGCCACCGTTGCTGATCGACGAGCGCTTCGTCTGCACACGGGGGAAGGTCTCGCGCACCGCGGCGGCCACGCGCTCCTCGCGGCTCGCGAGCACCGGGAGCGCGTCGCCGCCGGCCTCGGCGACCTGGGCGTCGGTGGCCTCCTGCAGCCGCTCGCCGATGCGCGCGGCGTAGCCGAGGAGGAACGAGCGGCGGAACGAGCGGGTGCGGGAGCGCCCGGCGGCGTCGCGCTTGGGACCCTGGCGTCGCATCGCATGGGCCGCCTGGGCGAGCAGCGAGGTCGCGAGCAGGTCGATGGCGTCGAGGTCGGTGTCGTAGCCGAAGAGGCTGACCCACCGCGCCCACGGCTCGTAGATCGCCTGACAGCGGTTCGCCCTCGCCACCGCGGCGATGAGGCTGTGCTGGGCGTCGAGGTAGGGCCCCGACAGCAGGAGCCGCCGCAGTCCCGGCGCGCCGATGGCACCGTCGCCGGCGGCGAGCAGGGCCTCGTCGATGGCGTGCTGGGCGATGAGCTCCTGGGCCTTCGCCGACAGCGCCTCGGCCTCCTCCTCGTAGGCCGTCGACTCCGCCTTGGCGAGCAGCGCCCGTACCCGCGCGAGCACCCGCTCGTCGATGCGCGAGGCATGACGCACGCTCACCGCGGCGGTCGTCGGCGGCAGGTCCGGAAGCTGCTCGAGCAGCGCCGCGATCGTGAGCAGGGCGCAGAGCAGGTCGCGACCGCGGAGGTGCGCAGCGGCGTCGGCCCGGGGCGCGAGGTCCTCGACCTCGCCACGCCAGCGCGGGCCCGCGGCCTCGGTGACCGCGGGGGCCTCGCGCAGCTCGGCGGCGAGGACGGCCACCGTCGCCGGGGACTGGTCGACGTCGGCGACGTGGACGAGCTCGGCGGGGCTCCAGCCCCGTTGCAGCGCTGCGGTGATCTGCCCGGCGGCGAGGCCCGCTGCGGCGGGGATGGCGGCCTCGAGGTCCTCGGTGAGCGCCTCGAGCTCGGGCGAGGGGTAGCGCAGGAGCAGCGCCCGCATCGCCGGGCGCAGGAGCTCCTCGATGGGCGGCCGTCTCGACCCGGGTCGGCGTCGTCGTCTCTCAG
>SLNF01000095.1 GCA_007133145.1 Nitriliruptorales bacterium | reverse complement strand
ATGGCGCCAACGCGAGGGCGGAGCCTGCCTCCGCCAATCAGCCCGACTCCCGACTATCGGACAGAAGGATGTCGACCGAGAGGTTGAGGAGGTCGGCGGCGGAGAAGAAGACCGCTTCCTGCAGCGCCCCTTCGGTGTCGGCCTCGGCGAGCCGGTCCATCGCCCGGTAGGCCTGATCGTCATCCATCGACTCCAGCCCGTCGATGACGACGTCGCAGGTGGCCCACTCGGCGGTGGCGAGCTCAGGGGACGGGGCGACCGCTCGGTTGGCCACCCGCGCGACCAGCAGCCGCTCTACGTGAGTGGCACACGGCCGGCCACGCGCACACCACACCGCTGCTGTTGATGCAACCATGAACGACTTCAGCAAGTGCCTACGAGGATGAGCGCGTAGCCGCCCTCCCCGCACCCGTCGATCCGCTGACCAGGACCTTCACCAACACGCCCGCGCCCATGGCGCCAGGAATTGCACAACCCAGGGATCTCACCCTCACCCCACGAACACGGGCGCCCCTGACGGGGCGCCCGTGGGACAGGTCAGCAGGTCGGCGCTACTCGACGTACTCGAGCAGGAGGGCCTCGACGCTCATGTCAACCGCCGCGTCTTCGCCAAAGACGAAGATCGTCTCCGGATCCAGACGATCGAGCTCCGCTGCAGTGACGTCGGGGACCGAATCGGGCCGGGTGAGCAGGATCGGACCCTGGAAGTCGGCTACCAGCGGACCGCCGGTCAACGCGTCGGGGAATTCGTCGCCTCGTGCGATGCCGACGACGTCCGCGCCGTCGGGGTAGTGGTACTGGCTGATCTCGACGGCCGTTTCGTAACGGTCAGCACCCCCGAGGCGGATCAGGCCGGGATCGAGCTCGACGGGGTCGACGATCGGGTCTGCGTCCTCTCCGGGCGGTCCAGCCGGCCCTCGCGGACCAGCCGGTCCCTCAGGTCCCTGGAGGCCCTCGCGCTGCGCCACGATCGAGATGTCGGTGACGGAGACTTCCTTGTCGTTCGTGTTGAACACCAGGGCGACGGTTCCTGGGTCCTCCGTAACGCCTGTCACGGCAATGCCGGTGCGACCCTCCGCCGTGTTCCCGTCAACAGGGTTGTTCCACGCGAAGCGTGCATCTGCGGGAACAGTCATAGGAATCTCAGTCTGAAGCTCCATCTTGGGAAACTCTTCAGGAACGTCTGCTAGACCGCCGACGATCGAGTTGCCCTGGACTCCGCTCACCGTCGCAGTCGCAGTGACGACCCACTTGCCGTCTTGGTCGATCTCGATCGCGCCTGCGATCGCTTGGTCGTTGTGACCACCAGCAATCGTCACTGCGCTCGTGTCCCATGTGTATACGATATTGTCGCTATTGTCCGTGTTAGCCGCCACCGCACCGGCCATGAGGCCGAGCACGAGTACCGCCGTGAGCGTGATCACTATTCTGCGCATCGCGTCCTCCGCTTGGTCGCCTGACCCGGTCGACGGAGTTCACGGGTGCCGTGATCGCGAGCACGGGCTGGAGTCCCTGCTCCGCACCAAGCGGGCGTGAGCGCTGATCTCGAAGACCTCGCCCAACGCGCGCCCTGGCGCGGTTGTCCTGTCAGGGCATCCCGTAGGTCGGGCGCGACGGGGGGCGAGGACGTCCCCCGGCTCTCAGACGCAACCGGGGTCAGACGTTCGGCCCTCGAGGCTCCCGCCACTGCGGCACCGTTCCGCGTCGACTGGGACTGCTTGGTCGGCGTCATCCTGGGTCCAACGCCTCGGTCGGTCCCGGGCCGGTCTCGCCACTCGCTCGTCCCCTGCGGTCCCGCCTCCGTGAAGGCGGTGGCGACCGGTGCTCCCGCGGGGGGGTCGTCACGTCCCGGTGCCAGCCGGTGCGACCTTCGCACCGCTGGGCACTACCTACCGTAATCGAACTAGAGGTAGCACGCAAGCACTAAGTGTGACATTGGTGGCCGAGACCGACCCTGACGTGGGTCGTCAGGCGGCCAGTGGTGACAGCCGGCGGCCCCCGGATCCGCCGCCGATTCGGGGCGATCGGCAAGGGCAAGGGCCGGGCGCGTGCCTGCTCGCCCCAGCAACGCCCACCGATGAGAACGGCGGGCTCGCAACCGTCGGGACCGTGGCCGACATCGTGGCTCGACCGTGGCTGACAGCTTGCGGGGCTGGCGCGGCTCGCATGGCGCACCTACGCGGGTCCTCACAGCAGCGGCGTGGATCGGGGACGTCCAGCCTCACGGGGGCGTGGGCCGGTCCGACAGAACCGCCCGGGTCGCTCTCAACCCAAGGCCGTGCCGCCGAACACGCCTCAGCCGTGGCGGGGCGAGAGCCGCGATCCCTCACGCCGCTTCGCGGGGTTGCCATCTCTTGCGAGGAATCGAGAGCGGCGTCGCGGAGGCTGGCGCCGGCGACGTCGCGCCCCTGCACCTGCCCCTCGACGACGACGCGAAGGGAATGGCGATGCCGCTGCCACCGGCTGGCCTGCTGCCCGGCGTCGAGGAACGCCTCCTCATCGGCGGGCACGGTCCGCAGCACGCGGCCGCCTGACTGCGACGGGAACTGGACGACGACGGCCGCGATGGCCTCAGCCGGTGTGCTCCGCGGCCCGGCGGCGCCAGGCCGACTCGCGCCCCCTACCCCGGCAGCCGGGTAGCCCCGACATCACCTCGGGCGCGCTCGTAGCGCAGGCGGTGGCGGGTCGGCCGGTGGACGACGTGGTCGAGGACCCTCCCTAACTCGCCCAGGAGGTCCTGCTCGCCGCGTGCGCGTACCCCGCAGCGGTGAGCCGCCAGCAGGTCGTCGGTGTCAGGAACGTCGGCTGCAGCCGTCGAGATCGGGGAAAGCACCGGGTTATCTGCGCAACCGGGGCGACGGACGCTCATCCCCTCTCAACCTGGCTATCGCGGCGCATGCTCTCCTCTGACACGGTCAGCGGCCGCCCCTTCGACAGGAGCAAGGGGCGGCGTCAACCAACGACTGCGTTACTCAGCGACCGCGTCCATCGCGTCCTCGACGACCTCCTCGGCCACCGCTCGCGGCCCGCCCAACACCACCAGCATGTCCGGCGCGAACCGCTCCAGGGCCGTGGCGACGACGGGCGGGAGGTCACCGTCGGGCTCCACGAGCAGGATCGGCGCAGGCTCGGCTGCCGCGACCGGCACGGCCGCGAGCGCGTCGGGGAAGTCCCTGCCAGTGGCGAGATAGACCGTGCCAGCGGGCTCGAGGTCACCGGCGACCTCGACTGCCGTGGCGAAGCGGTCTTCACCCTGACGGCGGTCCACGGTTCCCTCGACGAGCGCGTCGATGGCGTCGACGACTCCCGCCGACACCGCCGCCTCGCCGCCGAGGACGGTGACGTCGGTGACCCCGAGAGCCTCCAGCGCGGCTGCCGTCGCCTCGGGCAGCGCATCGGGCTCGGTGAGCAGCAGCGGCGCACCGAGCGCCGCAGCCACGCTCCCGCCTGAGAGCGCGTCGGCGAAGCCGCGCCCCGTCGCGACGTAGGCTCGGTCGGTCGGGGTGTCGAAGGCCTCGCGGGCGACGACCGCTGCCGTCTCGAAACGATCAAGGCCTGCACGGCGCTGCACCTGCCCGTAGGCCTCGAGCTCCTCCGCGACGGCGTCACTCACTGCGGACGCTCCGCCGAGCAGCACGACCCGGTCGGGGTCGAGCGTCTCCAGCGCGCCTGCGGTAGCCGCTGGGAGCCGGTCAGGTCGGGTGAGGAGCATCGCGGCACCCTCGTGAGCGGCCGCGGGCCCACCGGCCAGCGTGTCCGCAAAGCCCTCACCGGTGCCGACGTAGACCACGTCGGTGCCGGCGTCGAACCGGGCGAGCGCGACCTCGGCTGCGGTCTCGTAGCGGGTGTCGCCCGCGAGCCGCTCCACCTCCGCCCGGGGGAGCCCGTCCTCATCTGGGGCCGGCTCCTCTTCCTCGTCAGGCTCGTCCGGAGCGGGTCCCGGCCCGGGGCCGGGAACGCCGGGGTCCGGTTCGGGGTCGTCAGAACCTGCGTCGTCGTCGCGCGAGACCACCGCGGCGACGTCCTCGAGGTCGCCCTGTGACGCCTCGACGGTGGCGCTGATCTCGTCGAGGTTGGTGAGGCCGACAGGGTCGGTGATGCGGAGGTCGTAGCTGCCCTCGTCGAGGTCGGTGAAGACCGCGTAGCCGGCGAGGTCGGTGACGCTGGCCTCGGCGGTCCCGCCATCACCATCAAGCCGCTCAACCAGCAGGAACGGCACCCCACCTTCGAAGCCGTCGGGGTCGTCATCGACGACCTGCACGGCGGCGTACGCCGCCGGCTCGACGGTCAACGTCGCCTGCACCGACCCGTCGGTCACCTCCACGGCTTGGCGTGTCGTCGACCAGCCGGGGCCGCCGGCGATGATCTCGTAGGAGTCGGCGAGCATGCCCTCGAAGGTCGCCTGCCCGCCGGCGTCGACGAAGCGCAGCGGACCATCGTCCTGGAGGGGACCCTCAGCGTCGGCGCGGGCAAGGACGACCTGGGCGTCGATCGCCGGCGCGCCGTCTCCGTCACGCACCTCCACGACGACCTCATGGCCCTCGAGATCGTCGGGGTCGTCGGCGGCGACCGTCGCACCGTCGTCCTGCGT
>SLNF01000072.1 GCA_007133145.1 Nitriliruptorales bacterium | reverse complement strand
CGAGGCCCTCGAGGCCCGGCGGTCCCGCGGCGAGGCCGGTGAGCAGGCCGTGGGCGGCCACGGCGCTGAGGGCGACGGGGACGGCGCCGAGCGAGGGCGCGGCGACCCACCACGGTGCGGGCCGCAGCTCGGCGGGGCGGTGCGCGCCGGCGTGCCCGAGCAGGACACGGGTGAGCGCGGTGCGCCGGCCCGGCATGCGACGGCCTCCTCTCCGGTGCTGGGGTCCCGATCGCGGCGGTGGCCCACGAGCGCGTGACGATGGCGCGTCGGCCTCGCCGGTCGGCGCGCGACGGGCGGTATCGTAGGCCTGTCGTCGACCTGCGCGTCGCAAAGGAGCCCGCGGTGCACGTGATCGTCGCCGGCTGCGGCCGCGTCGGCGCCGCGCTGGCCTCCGCCCTCGACGCCGAGGGGCACGACGTCGTCGTCATCGACCGCGAGGAGGAGGCCTTCCAGCGTCTCGGGGAGGACTACGGCGGGCGGATCCTGCGGGGCATCGTCTTCGACCGCCACACCCTCGAGGAGGCCGGCGTGGCCGAGGCCGACGCCCTCATCGCCGTGACGAGCGGGGACAACTCCAACGTCGTCGTCGCGCGCACCGCCCGCGAGCGCTACGGCGTCGAGCGCGTCGTCGCCCGCATCTACGACCCCGAGCGGGCCTCGTTCTTCGAACGTTACGGCATCGTCACCGTCGCCTCGGCGCGCTGGACCGTCGAGGAGGTCCGCCGGGCTCTCCTGCCGCCCACCGAGGTCGTCGACGCCGCGCTCGGCACCGGTGCCGGCGACGTCGTGCTCATCACCTGCGAGGTGCCCGAGGGCGCGGCGGGGCTCGAGGCGCTCTCGGCGTCGCGGCCGGGTTGCTGGGCCGTCGCGGCGGTGACCCGCGAGGGCCGTACCGAGGTGCCCGAGCGCGGCGCGCTCGTCCACCCCGGCGACCTCCTCCACCTCGTCGTCGACCGCGACCGGCTCGGGGAGGCGCGCGCGCACTGCGCGGCGCTCACCGCCACGACAGGGAGGCGCTAGCGTGCGCGTCGTCGTCGTCGGCGGTGGCAACATCGGCCGCTACCTTTCGACCGACCTCGTCGACCGCGGCCACGACGTGCTGCTCTGCGACCGCGAGCAGCGCGTCATCGATCGTCTCGCGCGCTATGCCCCGCAGCTCACGACGCAACGCGGCGACGCCTGCGCCCCGCCGGTGCTCGCCCGTGCCGGCGCCGGGGAGGCCGACGTCGTCGTCGCCGCGACCGGCGACGACGAGGACAACCTCGTCGTGAGCGTCCTCGCCAAGGAGCAGTTCGGGGTGCCCCGCGTGCTCGCCCGGGTCAACCATGCGAGCAACGCCTGGCTCTTCGACGAGGCGTGGGGCGTCGACCTCGCGGTGAGTCCTCCGCACCTGCTCACCGCGCTCGTCGAGGAGGAGGTCTCCGCGGGGGACGTCGTGCGCCTCTTCAGCCTCGAGCGCGGCGCGGCCGACCTCATCGAGGTGCGCCTCGACGAGCGCTCGGTCGCCGTCGGCGAGCGCATCGAGGACCTCGGCCTGCCCGGCGACGTCACCCTCGTGGCGATCCTGCGTGAGGGCCACGTCGTGACCTGCCGTCCCTCGACGCCGCTGGCGGAAGGCGATGAGGTCCTCGCCCTCGTCGCGCCCGGCCGCGAGGAGGTGCTCGCCGAGCGTCTCGTCGGCCCGAGGCGGCACTGAGGCCGGTCGCGGGGCGGTGCGGCCGGCGACCCTGGCGCGGGGGCTCAGGCGAACGGCTCGGCGACCGGCGCCCACACGGGGTTGCGCATCGTCGGGTGGCCGGGGCGCTCCTCGACGACGAGCGCGGTGACCCGCAGCGCCGTGCCGAGGGTCAGCCCGGGCAGGGTCTGGCGGCCCGTCCAGACGACCTCGAGCGCGCCGGAGCCGTCGACGAGGCGGACGGTGAGCGCGCGCCCGGGGGTCACCCGCATGCGGTCGACGACGCCGACGGTGGTGTGCTCCCGGCGCGCGACGAGCCCGGCGATCGGGGTGACATCGTCGAAGCCCGCACGCCACGCCCCGAGGCCGGGATCGTCGACGACGGCGGGGGCGGTGCGCATGGGCCGTCAGGCTAGGGCCTCCCCGGGGCTTCAGCGACACCTGTTCTCGGCCGAGGGGAAGGCGTAGGATGATGGCAGCGACGTGGGAAGGTTCGCATGCCGCAGGCAACCGCCCCGACGGAGACGGCCCTCGACGGCCGACAGCGGAATGCCCTGCGGACCAGCGTGTCGCTTCGCGAGACATCCCGGCCACGCGCGCGTGGCCTCGACCCCATCCGCCAACGAGCATGGAGGCGCCCGTGGACATCATCGTGAAGGCGAAGAACTGCGACGTCCCCGACCGGGTCAAGGACCGCGCCGTCGAGCGCGTCGAGCACGCCACGCGCCTCTTCGACCGCCTCAACGGCATCGAGATGGTCTTCAGCGAGGAGGCCAACCCGCGGATCCCCGAGCGGGCGATCGTCGAGGTCACCGCGCGGACGAAGGGCACCCACATCCGGGCCCAGGGCGTCGGCCCCGACCACCGCCAGGCCACCGACGCCGCCGTCGCCCGCTTCGAGCGTCAGCTGCGGCGCTACAAGAGCCGCCTCGTCGACCGCACCCAGCGCGCCGGCGCACGGGCGACCGGGGTCGCCGAGGCCCCGGCCGAGCTCGCGCCCAGGCCCGCCGAGGAGGCCGAGGTCGAGGACCCCGCACCGCGGATCGTGCGCCACAAGCGCTTCGACATCGCCGAGCTGCTGCCCGAGGACGCCGCCCTGCAGCTCGAGCTGCTCGGCCACGAGTTCTTCCTCTTCACCAACGCCTCCACGGGTCGGTGCAACGTCGTCTACCGCCGTCGTGACGGCGACCTCGGCCTCATCGAGCCGAGCTGAGCCAGACACTCAAGCCGTGGCCGTCCCCGCCGACGGGATGGCCACGCGTAGTCATGACGGGTCAGGTGGCCCTGCAAGGGATGGGCCGCACGAGCCATGGCCCGCGTGGCGTCGGGGCTATACTCCGGCGCCGTCGCCCCCAGCACGCGTCGGAGGCCGCATGACGTCCCTCAAGGTAGACGGCGGGCCGATCAGGGCCCTGCTCGCCGACGATCACGCCCTGTTCCGGCGCGGCCTCGAGATGGTCCTCGCCGACGAGGAGGACATCGTCGTCGTCGGTGAGGCCGGCGACGGCGAGGAGGTCGTCACCCTCGCGCTCGCCGAGATGCCCGACATCGTGCTCATGGACGTGCGCATGCCGCGACGCTCGGGCATCGACGCCGCGAGGGCGATCAACGACGCCCTGCCGCACGCGAAGATCCTCATGCTCACGATGTCCGACGAGGAGGAGGACCTCTACGAGGCGATCAAGGCGGGCGCGAACGGCTACCTGCTCAAGGAGGTGTCGATCGACGAGGTCGGCGACGCGGTTCGCGCCGTGGTCGGCGGCCAGTCGCTCATCGCCCCGTCGATGGCCTCGAAGCTCATGACCGAGTTCGCGTCGATGGCGCGCAAGGACGAGCAGGCCGAGCGCGTGCCGCCGCCCAAGCTCACCGACCGCGAGATGGAGGTCCTCACGCTCGTGGCCCGCGGCCTGCCCAACCGCGAGATCGCCCGCGAGCTCTTCATCTCCGAGAACACCGTGAAGAACCACGTGCGCAACATCCTCGAGAA
Organism: Nitriliruptorales bacterium; assembly: GCA_007133145.1. Taxonomy (GTDB): domain Bacteria; phylum Actinomycetota; class Nitriliruptoria; order Euzebyales; family Egibacteraceae; genus T1Sed10-49. Next base: position 947 of record SLNF01000072.1, on the reverse strand, counting down.
GCTGCACCTGCACTCGCGGATGGAGGCCGTCGTCTACGCGGTGCGCGAGAACCTCCTCGAGATCACCTAGCGGGTGGCCGGCCCGCCCCGCCGTCGGCGCGGCCCCCTCGACGGGCGCGCGGTCGTCGACGCCGCCCCCGGGCGTGGACGACGGCGGTAGCGAAGGCCGACGGTCCCTACACTTGGGGGATCCCTGACGCGGCCCGTTCGTCCCCTGGAGGCATCCGTGGTACTCGAGAAGCTCCTTCGCTTCGGTGAAGGCCGGCGCCGCAAGCAACTCGAGGTGCGCGCCGAGGACGTCGGCGCCCTCGCCGAGGAGGTCGGCGCCCTCTCCGACGGCGAGCTCGCCGCGAAGACCGACGAGTTCCGCACACGCCTCGCCGACGGCGCCGAGCTCGACGATCTCGTGCCCGAGGCCTTCGCCGTCGTGCGCGAGGCCGCCGACCGGGTCCTCGGCGAGCGCCCCTTCGACGTCCAGGTCGTCGGCGGGCTCGCGCTCTACGACGGCGACATCGCCGAGATGAAGACCGGTGAGGGCAAGACCCTGACCTCGACGATGCCGGTCTACACCCGGGCGCTGGCCGGCCACGGCGTCCACGTCGTCACCGTCAACCCCTATCTCGCCGCGCGCGACGCCGAGTGGATGGGGCGGATCTACCGCTTCCTCGGCCTCGACGTCGGGCTCGTGGCCACCGGCATGCGCAAGGCCGACAAGCGCGCGGCCTACGCCGCCGATGTGACCTACGGCACGAACAACGAGTTCGGCTTCGACTTCCTGCGCGACCACATGGTCCAGCGGACCGAGCAGAAGGTCCAGCGTGGCCACCACTACGCGATCGTCGACGAGGTCGACTCGATCCTCGTCGACGAGGCCCGCACGCCGCTCATCATCTCCGGGCCCACCGACGACGCGACGCAGTGGTACGAGGTCTTCGCCAAGCGCGTCG
>SLNF01000347.1 GCA_007133145.1 Nitriliruptorales bacterium | reverse complement strand
TAGCGGGCGGCGGGCACCGGCCGCGCCGCGGCGCGGCGCTCAGGACCCCTCGATGGCGCTGGGGTCGGTGGCCCCCGTCGGGCTCGCGGCGATGTCCTCGCGGCGGTGGACGCCCTCGAAGTGGATCGCGTCGGCGGCGCGGTAGGCGGTCGCGCGGGCCTGGGCGATCGTCGCGCCGACGCCTGAGACCGCGAGGACCCGCCCGCCGGCGGTGAGGACCTGCCCGCGCTGCCGCCGCGTGCCGGCGTGGAAGACGAGCGCCCCGGGCACCGCGGCGGCCTCGGCGAGGCCCTCGATCGGCTTGCCGGTCTCGTAGGCGCCGGGGTAGCCGCCGGAGGCGAGCACGACGGTGACGCACGCGCGCTCGTCCCACGACAGCGGCGGGGCCGATTCGAGCTCCCCGGCCGCGCAGGCGGCGAGGAGCTCGGCGAGGTCGGTCTCGAGGCGGGGAAGGATGACCTGCGCCTCGGGGTCACCGAAGCGCGCGTTGAACTCGAGGACCTGCACTCCCCCGGCGGTGAGCACGAGTCCGGCGTAGAGCACACCGGTGTAGGGGGCGTTGCGGGCGGCGAGCTCGGCGACGACGGGGGTCAGCGCCCTCGCCGAGAGCTCGTCGACCATCGCCTCGTCAACGGCGGGCACGGGGGAGTAGGCGCCCATGCCGCCGGTGTTGAGCCCGCCGTCGCCGTCGAGGGCGCGCTTGAAGTCCTGCGCGGCGACGAGCGGGCGCGCGCTGCGCCCGTCGGCGAGCCCGAAGAGGCTGACCTCGGGGCCGGAGAGGAACTCCTCGAGGACGACGCGTCGCCCGGCCTCGCCGAAGACCTGCTCGACCATCGCCTGCTCGATCGCCTCGACGGCCTCGGCCTCGTCGGCGCAGATGCGCACGCCCTTGCCGGCCGCGAGCCCGTCGGCCTTGACGACGTAGGGCGGACGGAAGCCCGCGAGCGCGGCGATCGCCTCGTCGGGGTCGGTGCCGGTCCACGATCCGGCGGTGGGCACCCCGGCGGCGGCCATGACGTCCTTGGCGAAGGCCTTCGAGCCCTCGAGCCGGGCGGCGGCCGCGCTCGGGCCGAACACCGCGACGCCGGCCTCGGCGAGGGCGTCGGCGACGCCGGCGACGAGCGGCGCCTCGGGGCCGATGACGACGAGGTCGGCGCCGGTCTCGCGCGCGAGGGCGACGACGGCGGCGGGGTCGGTGGCGTCGACGTCGCGGTTCTCGGCGACCTCGCCGGTGCCGGCGTTGCCGGGGGCGCAGACGAGCCGGTCGACCGAGCCGGCACGGTCGAGGGACCAGCACAGCGCGTGCTCGCGGCCACCGCCGCCGAGGACGAGGACGTCCATCGCTCAGCCCCTCTCGAGGGTCTGGCTGCGGGCGGGCCCGACCGAGACGTAGTGGATCGGCACGCCGCTGAGCTCCTCGAGCCGCTCGACGTAGGCCTGGGCCTCCTTCGGCAGGTCGGCGAAGCGCGTGGCCCCGGAGAGGTCGCTCCGCCAGCCGGGGTGCTCCTCGTAGACGGGCTCGGCGTGGTGGAAGATCGACTGGTGCGGCGGGAAGTGCTCGTACTCCTCGCCCTGGTAGCGGTAGGCGTGGCAGACGCGCAGCGTCTCGAACTCCCCGAGGACGTCGAGCTTGGTGAGGAAGTGCTCGGTGAGCCCGTTGACGCGGGCGGCGTAGCGGGCCAGGACGGCGTCGAACCAGCCGACGCGGCGCTGGCGGCCCGTCGTCGTGCCGTACTCCTTGCCGATGTCGATCATGCGCTCGGCGATGTCGCCCGAGAGCTCGGTGGGGAACGGGCCGGTGCCCACGCGGGTGATGTAGGCCTTCGTCACGCCGATGACGCGGTCGATGTGCTTGGGCCCGAGACCGGCGCCGGTCAGTGCCCCTCCGGCGACGGGGTTGGAGGAGGTCACGAACGGATACGTGCCGTGGTCGAGGTCGAGCAGGGTGCCCTGGGCGCCCTCGAGCAGGATCGTCTGGCCGTCCTCGAGGGCGTCGTGCAGCAGCGTCACCGTGTCGGTGATGTAGGGCCGCAGCCGCTCGGCGTAGACCGCGTACTCCGTCTCGATGTCCGCGGCCTTCATCGGCATGCGGTTGTAGACCCGCGAGAGGACGGCGTTCTTCTCCTTGAGCACGGTGTCGAGCTTCTGGCGGAAGATCTTCATGTCGTAGAGGTCCTGCACGCGCAGGCCGACGCGGGAGGCCTTGTCGGCGTACGTCGGACCGATGCCGCGCTTCGTCGTGCCGAGCTTCTGCCGGCCGAGGTAGCGCTCGGTCACCGCGTCGAGCTCGCGGTGGTACGGCATGACGAGGTGGGCGTTGCCGCTGATCTTGAGGTCGCTGACGTCGAGGCCCTGGGCGAGGAGCTCGTCGAGCTCCTCGAGGAGCACCCCGGGGTCGAGGACGACGCCGTCGCCGATGACCGGGGTCACCGACGGGTACATCACCCCCGAGGGCACGAGGTGCAGCTTCAGGGTGACGTCGTCGACGATGATGGTGTGCCCGGCGTTGTTGCCGCCCTGGTAGCGCACGACGTAGTCGACGTCGTCGGCGAGGAGGTCGGTGGCCTTGCCCTTGCCTTCGTCACCCCACTGGGTGCCGACGAGGATGATCGCGCCCATGGGGGTCCCTCCGGTGGTGTCGCGGCCTGCGGCCCGCTCAGCGCTCGAGGCGGAAGCGGATCCGGATGTGCGTGTGGTACTCGGCGATGCCGTCACCCTCGACGGTCGCCGAGCTCTCGAGGACCTCGAAGCCCTCGATGCCCCGCAGGGTCTTGCTCGCCTCGGCGAGCGCCTGCTGCGCGGCGTCCTGCCATGAGACGTCGGAGACGCCGACGAGGTCGATGGTCTTGATCACCGCCATGAGCGTGCTCCCTCCGGGTCCGAGGCCGTGGCAGGACAGGCGTCCCCGCAGCGGGGTGATGCTAGCACCGCCGACCGCGGGCCCGGCCCGGTCGTGGTGGGATGCAACCTCGCCTCCCGCGGCAGGGAAGGCTTCGACTAGGCTTGCGTGCCGAGGCTGCGCTGCCCTTGCCCCCACGCCCAAGGAGGAGAATCCGCATGACCGCCGGAATCGACGAGATCGTCAAGACACTCGGGGAGCATGCCGACGACCTGCTCAACCACGAAGCGGTCGTGAGCGCCGACCGCCTGCACCTGCCCGGCCCCGACTTCGTCGACCGCATCTTCGCTCCCAGCGACCGCTCGAACCAGGTGCTGACGCGGCTCCAGCAGCTCTTCGACACCGGGCGCCTGGGCGGCACCGGCTACGTCTCGATCCTGCCGGTCGACCAGGGCATCGAGCACTCCGCCGGCGCGAGCTTCGCGAAGAACCCCGACTACTTCGACCCCGACAACATCGTGCGGCTCGCCGTCGAGGGGGGCTGCAACGCCGTGGCCTCCACCTACGGGGTGCTCGGCATGGTCGCCCGCCGCTGGGCGCACAGGATCCCGTTCATCGTGAAGATGAACCACAACGAGCTGCTCACCTACCCCAACACCTTCGACCAGATCCCCTTCGGGACCGTCCGTGAGGCCTGGAACATGGGCGCGGCCGGCATCGGGGCGACGATCTACTTCGGCTCACCGGAGTCCAACCGCCAGATCATCGAGGTCGCGGAGTGGTTCGCCGAGGCCCACGAGCTCGGCATGTTCACCGTGCTGTGGTGCTACACCCGCAACGACGCCTTCAAGGTCGACGGCACCGACTACCACACCGCCGCCGACCTCACCGGGCAGGCCAACCACCTCGGCGTGACGATCGAGGCCGACATCATCAAGCAGAAGCTGCCGACGAACAACGGCGGCTACAAGGCGCTCAACGCCGGGGACAGCTCCTACGGCAAGCTCGACGAGCGGATGTACGACGAGCTCACCACCGACCACCCCATCGACCTCACCCGCTACCAGGTCCTCAACAACTACATGGGGCGCGCGGGGCTCATCAACTCCGGCGGCGCCTCGGCGGGCGAGTCGGATGTCCAGGAGGCCGTGACGACCGCGGTGATCAACAAGCGCGCCGGCGGCATGGGCCTCATCAGCGGTCGCAAGGCCTTCCAGCGGCCGATGGAGCAGGGCGCCGAGCTGCTCCAGGCCATCCAGGACGTCTACCTCTGCGACGACGTCACCGTCGCGTAGCGGGTCTCCTGCGCTCAGCCCACGGCGCGTCGTCGGCCGGCCGGCCGGCGGCGCGCCGTCGCACGCCGGGGGCTGACGGCCCGTCAGTGCCCGTCAGGCGTAGCGGAGACGCCGCGTGCCGGTGACCCGCCTCAGCGCCGCACGGCCTCGGCGCGCACCACCGCGGCCAGCGCAGGGGCGAGCGCATCGGCCCAGTAGCCGTAGCCGATCTCCGAGGGGTGGAAGCCGTCGGCGCTCATCGAGCCCGGGTCGCCGAGGAACCGCGGGCTCGCCAGCGCCCGGATGTCGACGAACCGCGCCCCCGCCTCGGCGGTCCCGGCCCGCTGGGCGCTGCGCAGGAGGTCGGCCTCGAGGCCGAGCAGGCCGCGCAGCGGCGGCGGCACCGCCGGTACGGTGTGGAACTCGGGGATGCCGCCGAGCACGACGGGCGCGCCGGGGGCCGCGGCCCGCACCCGCCCGAGCATCCTGCGCGTCGCCGCACGCATGCGCCACGGCGGCAGCGCGTGGGTCGCGTCGTTGGAGCCGATGACGACGCAGACCG
>SLNF01000352.1 GCA_007133145.1 Nitriliruptorales bacterium | reverse complement strand
CTTCGTCACCCGCATGCCCGGACGGGGCACCTTCGTGGCCCACGACCCGGTGCGGCGCAAGATGAACAGCCTCCTGTCGTTCACCGAGGAGATGCGCCGTCGCGGCTTCGAGCCCTCCTCCCGCGTGCTCTCCCGCCGCCTCGAGGACCCCTCAGAGGTCGAGATCGCCGAGCTCGGGCTGTCGGCGCGCCACCAGGTCGTCGTCGTGCGGCGGGTGCGTCTGGCCAACGGCACGCCGATGTCGATCGAGCGCGCGGCGCTGCACGGCGACCTCGCCGGGGTGCTCGAGGCCGAGCTCGAGACGGGATCGCTGCACGAGGCGCTGCGCACCCTCGGGCGCGTGCCGACGGTGGCGCGAGGCAGCTTCAGCTGCCGGCTCGCCACGACCGACGAGGCACGCCTGCTCGAGGTGGGCCGCCCTGCACCCCTGCTCGTCGAGCGCCGGCTCATCACCGACCAGGACGATGCGCCCATCGAGCTCACCGAGTCGGCCTACGCCGGCGAGCGCTACGTCTTCGACATCGAGCTGCTCGTCGAGCAGAGCCGCGCCCTCGCCGAGGAGACCGCGTAGCGCACACCTCTCAGAGGCGCAGCCGCAGGGCCCTCGCAGGGTTGGCCACGAGGGCGCGCTCGGCGAGGGCGCCGAGGCCCATCGCGCGCAGACGTGGCACGAAGGTCGTGAGCAGGTAGTCGAGCCCGGGGCCGCCGCCGTAGGCCGGCCAGTAGCTGCGACGCGCGAGGTCGCCGGCGAACAGGATGCGCCCGCCGTGGCCGGCCGCGTCGAGGTCGGCGAGCAGGGCGAGGGTCTGGCTGTCGGGCCCGTACTTGATGCGGCCGGGCATGTCGCAGCAGAGGTAGGCCCCGCGCGAGGCCAGCTCGCCGAGCAGGCCGGGGTCGGGGTTGTGGTCGATGTGGCCGAGGATCACCGCCTCGGGGGCGACGCCCGCGGCCTCGAGGAGGTCGAGCTGGGCGTGGGCCATCGTGCCCTTCTCGGTGTGGGTGGACACCGGCGCGCCGGTGCGGGTGTGCGCGAGGCCGATCGCCTCGGCGAGCCGCTCGACCGCCGGGCCGGCACGGTGGTACTCGGTGGCGAGCTTCATGACCCCGGCGCGGGCGGGGGAGCGGTCGACGAGCGGCCCCTCGTAGCCACCGCGGTCGAGGCCCTCGGCGATCTCGGCGACGAGCAGGTCGGCGATCCGCTCGCTCGGGTAGCGGTACAGCCAGTGGGTGTCGGCGTAGTAGCCCAGCTTGTGGAAGCCGGTCGTGGCGACGATCGCCACGCCGCTGCGCCGGGAGATCGTCGCGAGCCCGTCGGGGTCGCGGCCGAAGCCCAGCGGGGTCATCTCGACGAGGGCGGCGCCGCCAGCCTGCACGAAGCGCTCGACCTCCTCGACGGCAGCGTCGACGGAGTCGAGCCGGAAGTCGGGCTCGTGGCGGATCGGCCAGCCGCCGGTCATGAGTAGGTGCTCGTGGGCCATCGTCGCGCCGAGGTCGGCGGGGTCACGGTCGCCGGTCACGGTCCGGATCACAGCAGGGCTCCTCCCTCGCGCAGACGTGCGCGGACGGTGGCGACGTCGATGTCGGCGACCCCGCAGCCGGCCTCGGCCGCGAGGGCCGCGGCGGTGCCGGCGGCCTGGCCCATCGCCATGCACTGGCCCATCGATCGGACCGAGGCGTGGGCGTCGTGGGTCGCCGAGAGGCAACGGCCCGCGACGACGAGGCCCTCGAGCTCCCGTGGCAGCAGGCTCGCGAGGGGGATGCCGTAGGTCCGCCCGGTCGGCTCGGTGGTGCCGCTGCCCACGTAGGCCCAGTGCGTGGCCGCCCCCGCGGCGTGGTCCTCGACGGGCGCGCCACAGCGGGCGATGGCGTCGGGGAAGTCGCGGGCGGCGAGCACGTCGTCGCGGGTGAGGACGTAGCGCCCCGCGAGCCGCCGGGACTCGCGTACCCCCAGGCGCGTCGACGTCGTGAGGAGGTGGGCGTCGCCGTAGCCGGGCACCCGCTCGGTGAGGAACCGGAGGTACTCGCCGACCTGCCGCCGACCCTCGACCTCTGCGGCGGTGAGCTCCCAGGGGTCGGTGACGTCGTAGCCGGCGACGCGGGTCATGTTCGTGTGGACCACCCCGGGCAGGCACGTGCGGTGCGCCGAGCCCTCCCGTCGCGGGAGGTCGTAGCCGTCCTCGGCGGCCGCGGCCATCGCCGCGTGCAGCTCGGCGGTGCCCGCGGCCGCGGCGACGTCGACCCCCCCGAGGCGGAAGGTTGCCGTGCAGGGCTGCCGACGGCGGGCGTCGAGGGAGCGGTCGAGCGCCGCGTCGGCGCGCCACGCGACCTCGGCGTCGCCGGAGGCGTCGACGATGGTGTGCGCCCACGCTACCTGCGGGCCCGCCCTCGTCTCGACGACCGCACCGAGCACCCGGTCGCCGTCGGCGACCACCGCCGAGAGCAGCCCGTGGAGCAGCAGCCGGGCGCCGGCAGCGGCGACGAGGCCCTCCCACACGACCTTGAGCGCCTCGGGCTCGTAGGTCACCCCCGTGCCGGCCCCGTAGGTGTTCGGGCGCTCGAAGGCCTCGCCGCGGGCGAAGAGCCGCTCGCAGACCTCCCAGCCGATGCCGCCGACGACGCGCTGGGTGCCCCCGGGGGCGTAGAAGCCGTAGAAGGTGTCGAGCACGCGCGCGCCGGTGCCGCCGAGGAAGCCGCCCGACTCGACGAGCAGCGTTGCCGCGCCCGCGCGGGCGGCGGCCACCGCCGCGGCGCTGCCGGCCGAGCCGCCGCCGACGACGAGGACGTCGCCGCGCCAGAGCTCGGCTGCCTCGCCGAGCTCCTCGGGGTGGTAGCGCACCGCCGGGGGCATCACATCCTCCTTCGACGACGTCGGGGGCTCACAGCAGCCAGCCCGCGTCGACCGGCAGCGTCGTGCCGGTCACCCGCGCGGCGTCGGGGGAGAGCAGCCAGGCCACCGCAGCGGCGACATCGTCGGGGGCGAGCATCGCCGCGCCGAGGGGCTGGAGGTCGGCGAGCCGCGCCTGGATGTGGGGGTCGGTGCCGGCGCGCGCGGCCATGGGCGTGTCGACGAGGCCGGCGGCGACGACGTTGACGCGGATGCCGTCGACGGCGCCCTCGCGCGCCGCGGCGCGGGCCAGGGCGACGAGTCCCCCCTTGCTCGTCGCGTAGGCGGCGGTGAGGAAGTCGGCGTCGGTCGCCTCGGCGAGCACCGACCCCACGAGGGCCACCGCGCCGCCGCCGGCGCGGCGCAGCGCCGGCAGCCCTGCGCGCAGCAGCCACAGGGCAGAGGTGAGGTTGACGCGCAGGACCTCCGCCCACGCCTCGTCGCGGCACGCGCTCACCGGGCCGTCCCCGAGGCGGCGCCCCGACATGCCGACGGCATGGACGATGCCGTCGAGCCCACCGAGCCGCGCCTCGGCGTCGGCCACCGCGGTCTCCGCCCCACCCGCCACGGTGATGTCGTGGCCGTCGTCGCGATCGACGCCGACGACCTCGTGGCCGGCGGCGCGCAGCCGCTCGACGCACGCTGCGCCGATGCCGCCGCGGGCACCGGCGACGAGGACCCGCAGCGCACGGTCGCTCATCGCCGCAGGACCGCCGCGAGCCGGCGGGCGTGCTCGGCGTAGGCCTCCTCGAAGAGGTCGCGGCCTTTCGCGGGCCCGCCGTCGGTGCGGGAGATCACCGGCAGGCTCAGGCCCTGCTCGGCGAGCCGCTCGGCGGTGCGGACCTTGAGGGTGTTCGCGATCGCCACCGCGCTCAGCGACGAGCCGGGTCCGACCGGCGCGGGGAAGCCCTCGACCTCGACGAGGGCGTCGCCGGCGGGGGTGCCGAGGTCGAGGACGACGTCGGCGTGGTCGAGCAGGCGCGTGCCCGAGGGGTGGGTCGTCGGGGTCGCGTCGTTGTGGGCCAGCGAAGTCACGGCGATGACCGCGAGGCCGGCCTTGCGGCCGAGCAGGGCCATCTCGACGGGCACGGCGTTGACGCCGGAGTGGCTGAAGACGATGAGCGCGTCGGTCTCGCGCAGGCGGAAGTTCGCGAGGATCTCGGCGGCGAGACCCTCGGTGCGCTCGATGAACATCGCCTGACGTTGGCCGTTGGCCCCGACGACCTGCGTGTGGAACGTCATCGACAGCTCGACGAGCGGATGGAAGCCCGGGTAGGAGCCGTAGCGGGGGAAGAGCTCCTCGACGGGGATGCGGGAGTGGCCGGTGCCGAAGACGTGGACGAGCCCGTCGGCGGCGATGCTGCGCGCACAGATCGCGCTCGCAGCCTCGAGGGCGTCGCGCTGGGCCTCGACGGCGGCGAGGAGGTCGCGCGCGTGGTCGATCCAGGAGGGTTGGCTCATGCGGAGGGCTCCTCGGGCTCGAGCCCCCAGAGCGCCGCGCCGACGGCCCCGGCGCGGGGCCCGAGCTCGGCGGCGACGACCGGGGGCGGATCGGGCAGGCGGGCGCGCGCGTGGAGGGTGCGTTCGAGGGCGGGGCGCAGGAGGTCGAGCGCCGAGCTCACGCCGCCGCCGATGACGATGCGCTCCGGCGCGAGGATCGTCGTGGCGTTGGCGAGTCCCGCGCCGAGGGCCCAGCCGGCGCGCTCGATGACGTCGGCGGCGTGGCCGTCGCCCCGGCGGGCCTGCTCGGCGACGGCCTCGACGGTCAGCGTCGCGGGATCGCCGCCGCAGGCCTCGACGAGGGTCG
>SLNF01000018.1 GCA_007133145.1 Nitriliruptorales bacterium | reverse complement strand
CGGCCGCCGCCGACCTCGCCGTGCTCGACGACGCCATGCGGGCGGCCGCCGGCGCCGACGTCGTCGTCATGGCCGCGCAGGTGCCCTATGCCCGGTGGGCCTCGGAGCTGCCCGGCCTCGTCGAGCATGCGCTCGCCGGCGCGGCGGCCGCCGGCGCGCGGCTCGTGATGTGCGACAACCTCTACGCCTACGGCGCGCCCGACGAGCCGATCAGCGAGGCCACGCCCGAGCTCCCGGGCACCCGCAAGGGCAGGCTGCGCGCCGCGCTCGGCCAGCGGTTGTTGCGGGCCCACCGCGAGGGCCGCTGCGGGGTGACCCTCGGGCGCTTCAGCGACTACTACGGTCCCGGGGGGACGAACAGCGCGGTCTACGCGCTCGGCATCGCCCCCGCCCTCGACGGCAAGCCGCTGCGGGCGCTCGTCGATGCCGACCAGCCCCACACCTTCCACTACCTGCCCGACGCCGCACGGGGCTTCGCCGAGCTCGTCGAGCGTCCCGAGGCCGACGGCCGGGCCTGGATCCTGCCGGCGGCCGAGCCGGTGACCCAGCGCGAGCTGCTCACCCTCGTCGCCAACGCCGCCGGGGTCCCGGCGAAGGTGCGCACCCTCCCGCCGTGGATGCTGCGCGTCGGAGGGCTGCGCGACCCCAACGTCCGCGAGCTGCGCGAGCTCGTCGAGCAGTGGGACCGGCCCTACACCACCGACGCCTCGGCCTTCACCGAGGCCTTCGGGCCGCTCGAGCCGACACCGCACCCGGACGCGGTCGCCCACACCGTCGAGGCCTTCCGCGCGACCGGCGGCGCCGGGCAGGCCGGGCGGGGCTGAGCGCCCGCGGGTCGCGCGCCCCCGCTCGCGCGCCTCCGCCGGAAGGCCGTCGGATGGGGTGGCCGGCTGCGGCGCCAGGCCCCCGCCGCACGGCCAGGGTCGGGCGCTGCGAGCTTGCGTGCGGTGGTCACAATCGGAGGCTGCCGAGCCGAGGCGGATGCGGTGACCGAGACCTCCGAGCAGACCCCGTGGGCCGGCCAGGGCGGCGAGCAGGACCAGCCCGCGCCCCGCGGCGCGCTGCGCCTGCTCGTCGACCGCACCGTCGGCGCCTACGTTGCGGCCAAGGTCCTCGCCTCGATGGGGATCTGGGTGCACAACGTCGTCGCGGCGATCCTCGTCTACGACGTCTCGGGCTCGGCGCTGCTCGTCGGCGCGGTGAGCATCGCGCAGTTCGGCCCGCAGGTCGTCCTCGCCCCCTGGATGGGCGCGGTGGCCGATCGCGGCAACCGACGGCGACAGGTCGTGGCCGGGCGGCTGCTCGTCGCCGTCGGCTCCGGCGCGCTCGCCGCGGTGCTCGCCGTCGTCGGCCTCGGGGGCCCCACCGGCGCGTGGCGCGTCATCGGCGCCGCGCTCCTCGTCGGCATCGGCTTCGCGATCAGCGCGCCGGCGATGCACGCGATCGTCCCCTCGATGGCCCGACCCAACGAGCTGCCCGCGGTCATTGCCCTCACGACCGCGCCGTTCACGTTCGCGCGGGCGGCCGGCCCCGCCCTCGGCGCGCTCATCCTCGTCGGCGCCGGACCGGCGGCGGCCTTCGGCTTCGCGTCGGCCTGCCAGCTCGTCCTCGCCGCGGTCGTCGCCACGATGCCCCTGCGGCCGGTCACCCGCCCGCCAAGCACCGACCGGTCGGCGCTCGCGGGCGTGCGCCACCTTCGTGAGGACCGCGCCCTCGCCCTGCTCCTGCTCGCCGTCGCCGGTGTCGGCTTCGGCGTCGACCCCGTCATCACGTTGTCACCCCCGATCGCCGCCGGCTTCGGCGAGGGGGCCGGCCTCGTCGCCCTCTTCGCCTCGGCGTTCGGCGTAGGCGCGGCCCTCACGGTCCTCGCCCTGGGCTGGCTGCGCCGCTCCCTGCCCCAGGCGCGCGTCGGCTCGGGCGGCTTCTGGGTGCTCGCGGCTGCGACGGCCGCCTTCGGCCTCAGCCCCACCCCGGCGCTGGCCGTCGCCGCGGTCACCGTCGGCGGGGCGGGGATGATGGCCGCGGTCACCGGACTCACGACCCAGATCCAGCAGCGCGCGCCCGAGGAGCTGCGCGGGCGGGTCATGGCGCTGTGGTCGGTCGCCTTCATCGGCTCCCGGCCGCTTGCCGCCGGCCTCAACGGCGCCGTCGCCGACGTGTGGTCACCACAGGTTGCCCTCGTCCTGCTCGCCGTCGTGCTCGCCGCCGTCGGCGGGCTCACGCGCCCCGGGCTGCTTGCCCGGCGCGCCGGCTGAGCTGCCTCCCGAGCGGCTCAGCCCGCTGCGGCGAGGGCCTGCTCGAGGTCGGCGAGGATGTCCTCCTCGTGCTCGATGCCGATGCACAGCCGCAGCATGTCGGGGCTCACCCCGGCGGAGGCCTGCTCGTCGGGGCTGAGCTGGCGGTGGGTCGTCGACGCCGGGTGGGCGGCGAGCGACTTCGTGTCGCCGATGTTGACGAGGCGGGTGAAGAGCTCGAGGGCGTCGTAGAAGCGCTCCCCGGCCTCGAAGCCGCCCTCGATCCCGAAGGTCAGCAGCGCCGAGGGGCGCCCTCCGGTGTACTTCTGCGCGAGGTCGTAGTAGGGCGAGCTCGGCAGGCCGGGGTACTCGACCCAGGAGACCTTCGGGTGGGACGCGAGATAGCGCGCGACGACGTGGGCGTTGTGGACGTGGCGCTCCATGCGCAGCGACAGCGTCTGCATCCCCTGGAGGATCTGCCAGGCGTTGAACGGGCTGATCGCCGCCCCGGTGTTGCGCAGCGGCACGGTGCGCGCCCGCCCGATGTAGGCCGCCGGGCCGAGCGCCTCGGTGTAGACGAGGCCGTGGTAGGCCGGCTCGGGCTCACTCAGCATCGGGAAGCGCTCGGCGTGCTCGGCCCACGGGAAGTGCCCGCTGTCGACGATGATCCCGCCGAGGGTCGTGCCGTGCCCGGCCATGTACTTCGTGAGCGAGTGCACGACGACGTCGGCACCCCACTCGATCGGCCGCATGAGCGCCGGCGTCGGCACCGTCGAATCGACGATGACCGGGACGCCGTGGCGGTGGGCCATCGTCGTGATCGCCTCGAGGTCGGGGATGTTGCCGGCGGGGTTGCCCATCGACTCGCAGAACACCGCCGAGGTGCGCTCGTCGATGAGCGCCTCGAGCGCCTCGGGCGCGTCGGACGGGGCGAAGCGCACCTCGATGCCCTGCGCGGGCAGCATGTGGGCGAAGAGCGTGTAGGTCCCGCCGTAGAGCTGCGGCACGCTCACGACGTTGTTGCCGGCCTTGGCGATCGTGAGGATCGCGTAGGTGATCGCCGCGCTGCCCGCGCTCGTCGCGAGGGCGGCCACCCCGCCCTCGAGGGCGGCGACGCGCTGCTCGAGCGCGTCCTGGGTGGGGTTCATGATGCGGGTGTAGATGTTGCCCTCGACCTCGAGGTTGAAGAGGTCGGCGCCGTGCTGGGCGTCGTCGAAGGCGTAGGCCACGGTCTGGTAGATCGGGACCGCCGCCGCCTTCGTCGTGGGGTCCGGCTCGTAGCCGGCGTGGATCGCGAGGGTCTCGGGGTGCACGGGGTCTCCTTGTCGTCGCGGGCTCAGGCGAGGCGCTCGAGGTGGGCGGGCCGCTCCGGCGCGCCGCGCCCGAGTGGGTCGGCGGGGTCGATGCCCGGCATGAACGGCACGCCACGCTCGACGTCGGTGAGGCGGTAGACGAGGCCGAGCCAGTTGTTGAAGACCGCCTTGCCGGTGTCGATCCACGTGTTGTCGAGCAGGGGGGCGATCTTGCCCTCGGGGAACGGCGGCGGCGGCTCCCCACGCCCGCGGGCGTCGATCGCCGCCTCGAGGTGGTCACCGGCGATCGCCGCGGCCGCCGGGGGCAGGTAGCGCTCCGGGTAGGGCGGGATCGCCACGAGCTCGCCTGAGAGGTAGCGGGCGACCTCCCGCTTGTACTCCTTGAGCAGGCTGTTCGTGTCGTACTCCGGGTGACCCTGGAGGTAGACGTGGCGGATCCCGTCCGAGCTCGTGCCGAGGTGGAAGTCCCCGTCGATGCGCTCGATGAGCACCTGCACGCCCGCCGGGGCGAGCTGGGAGGACGTCACCTCGTTCCAGCGCGAGTGTGGCACATCGAAGCGCGTGTTCGTGCCGTGCAGCAGCGGGTGCTCCGGGCGCACGGAACGGTGCGGGAAGACGCCCCAGCGCTTCGACAGCAACGGGCGACGGTGCACCCCGTAGAGGAGTTGGACGAGCGCATGGGTCGCCAGGCACGAGCACAGCACCGAGGTGACGTGCTCGCTGGCCCACGTGATCGCCTCGGCGAGCGGGTCCCAGAAGGGCTCGTCGTCGAGCCGCGGCCCGGTGACGTTCGCGCCGGAGACGATGAGGCCGTCGAGACCGTCCTCCTTGAGCTGCTCGAAGGGCGTGTAGTAGCGGTCGAGGTAGGCCTGGGCCTCCTCGGAGCGCTCGAGGCCCGGGAGGGTGAACGGGTGGACGTAGATCTGGACGATCTGGTTGGCCGCGCCGAGCAGGCGCATGTACTGCTGCTCGGTCACCCGCAGGGCGGCGTCCGGCATGATGTTGAGCAGCCCGATGTGCAGTTCGCGGATGTCCTGGCGCAGCGCCTCGCGCACCGAGAGGACCTGCTCGCCGCGCTTGCGCAGCGTCTGGAAGGTCGGCAGGTCGGAGTGCGCGACGAGCGGCATGGAGCGGACCTCGGGGGGCGACGGGGGCGCGGCGGTCGGCCGCGCGGGGGCGGGTAGGTGTCCGGGGAGGCTAGCGGCGCCCGTCCGGCGTCGGGCTCGCCGGGAGGGGATACCGTGCGAACCGCGGCGTCGCAGCGTACCGCGCTCACGAGCCTCGGCGGGCGGTGAGCAGCGTCTGCGGGCGGTCGGGGATGTCCTCGAGGGCGAGGTCGCCGAAGCCCGCGGTGGCGAGCCAGCCGACGAGGTCGGCCTCGCTGTGGGTGTCGCCGTCGCCGGCGAGGAGCATCTGCACCGCGAAGACGGGTGCGACGGCGTTGCGGCCGCGCAGCGTCGTCGAGATCGCGAGCACGCCCCCGGGGCGCAGTGCCGCGGCGACGCGTCCGAAGAGCCGCTCGAGCGCTGGGCCGGGGTAGAGGTGGACGACGCCGGCGGCGAGCACGACGTCGAAGGGTCCGTCGGCGAGCCCTTCCAGGAAGTCGCCCTCGACGACCTCGACGCCGGTCCCGTCGAGGTGGCCCGCGCTGGTCAGCCAGTCGGTGACCGGACCGCGGTCCTGCAGCACGACGTGGAGTCCCCGCTCGGCGAGTGCGCGGGCGTGCTCGCCGTGGCCGCCGCCAAGGTCGAGGGCGCGCCCGGCCCGCGAAGCCCGGGCGAGCACCCGCTCGGCGATCCACGGCGCGACCTCGCGGGCGCGGCGGGCCAGCGCGGGCATGAACACCGATGGCGGCAGCGAGGCTCCGCCGTCGTTGCCCCCATCGGCGCCGGCCTCCTCCTCGTCCCGCCCGCCGTCGCCGGTGTGGGGGTCGGGGTCACCGGCGCCTGGACCGCCGCCGGCGTCCCCGCCCGGCCTGAGGGTCGGGCCGAGGTCGTTGGCCCAGCGCCGGATCACGTTGGCGTGGTGGGCGAGCGCGGCGCGCTCCTCGTTGTCGAGGGTCACGACGGCGTGGTAGGCCCCTGCCCGACGCTCGACGAGGCCGAACGTCGCGAGCGCGTCGAGCGCGACGCGCACCGCACGGTGCTGCGCGCCGATCGCGTCGGCGGCCTCGTCGGCCGGGGCCGGCAGCGCCTCGAGCAGCCCCGACTCGGCGGCGGCGTCGCAGAGCAGGACCTCGCGCCAGTCGGCGACCGCGCCGGGATCGGCCATGAAGCTGCTCGCCGGTGAGGGGTCGGGCATCGCGGGCTCCTGCTCGAGGACGGCGGGGAGGGCGGGTCGGCCGGTGGTCTACCACGTGCCCTGCCCTGGGGGCTGCTGGGCTCCGCCCACGGGTGGGCCCGGTCGATTGCGGCAATAGTGGAGGCATCGGACTGCGTCGATGCTGTCAGCAGGTGAGCCGAGGGACGGGAGGCCGTCCATGCCATCACGCTTTCACGCCCTCGCCTTCGACTACGACGGCACGCTGACCCACCGCGACACCCTCTCCCCCGAGGTGCGTGCGGGCCTCGTGCGGGCCCGCGGTGCGGGGTTCAAGCTCCTCCTCGTGACCGGGCGCATCCTCGCGGAGCTGCGGGAGGTCCTGCCCGACGTCGACGACCTCTTCGACGCCATCGTCGCCGAGAACGGCGCGGTGCTCGCCAACGAGGACGGGGTGCGCCTGCTCGCCCCACCGGTCGACGCTGAGCTCGCCCGGGCCCTCGCCGCGCGCGACGTGCCGCTGCGCTCGGGGCGGGTGCTGCTGGCCTGCGACGCCCGCCACGCGCCCACCGTCCTCGAGGAGGTCGGGCGGCTCGGCCTCGACGAGCAGCTCATCCGCAACCGCGGCGCGCTCATGGTCCTGCCGAGCGGGGTGAGCAAGGGCACCGGCCTGCTCGACGCCCTCGGTGACCTGCGCGTCTCGGCGCGCAGCACCGTGGCCGTCGGTGACGCCGAGAACGACCTGCCCCTGCTCGAGGCCGCCGAGCTCGGTGTGGCCGTCGCCGACGGCGTCGACAGCCTCAAACAGCGCGCCGACCTCGTCCTCGAGCGCCCCAACGGCGAGGGCGTCCTCGAGCTCCTCGACGGTCCGGTCCTCTCCGGGCGCGAGCGCGTCGTGCCCCAGCGCCGGCGCCTCACCCTCGGCGCGACCCGGGAGGGCAACCCCGTGACCTTGCCGGCCGCCGAGAGCCGCCTGCTCATCACCGGGCCGAGCGGCTCTGGCAAGTCCTACCTCACCGGCCTGCTCGTCGAGCAGCTCGTCGCGCTGCGCTACGGCGTCCTCGTGCTCGACCGGGAGGGCGACCACGTCGGGCTCGCCTCACGCCGCGGCGTCGTCCTCGCCGGCGGGCCGAGCGGGCCTCCGCCGCCGAGCGAGGTCGTGACGCTGCTGTGCCACCGCTTCGGCAGCGTCGTCCTCGACCTCTCCCTGCTCGACGACGAGCAGCGCGTCGGCTACGAGCGCGAGCTCCTGCCGCTGGTCTGCGACCTCGAGGAACGGTGCGGCTCGCCGCACTGGATCGTCCTCGACGAGGCCCACGTCACCTTCGAGGACTCGCCGGCGGCCTGCGCGATCGCCGGTGGCGGCGGCCGGGTCTTCGCGACCTACCGGCCGAACGAGCTCAGCGACGCCGTGCGCGCCGGCCTCGACGCCGCGGTGCTCCTGCCCGGTGACGGCCCCGGCGCCGAGGACGTCGGCGAGGTCATCACCTCGCTCTGCGGCGACCTACCCGAGGCGGGGGCCGAGGTGACGCGCCTCGCGCACGGCCAGGGGCTGCTCCTGCCCCTGGCAGGGCAGGGCGATCCGGTGGTCTTCGACCACGGTCACCGCTGCTCCCCGCACGTGCGCCACTGGCACAAGTACACCGAGGCGCAGCTGCCCGAGGGCCTGCGCTTCCGCTTCGGCGTCGACGGCGAGCGTGGCGTCGCGGGCAACATCCGCGAGTTCCATCGGGTGCTGCGCACCCTCGACGAGCGTGCCCTCCGTGAGCACGCCGCCCGCAGCGACTTCTCCCGCTGGGTCCGCGAGGCGCTGCAGGAGCGTGACCTCGCGACGAGCGTCGCGATCGTCGAGGCCGACCTTCGGGTCCGCGGCGACGACGCCGAGCGCGTCCGGGCCGAGCTCCTCGCGACGATCGAACGGCACTACCTCGCCGGGCTGCCCCAGCTCGTCCCGCCCTGAGCCGTGGCCGGGTGGCCCCGCCGCGACTGGCGGGGGAGGTATCGCATCGCGCCGGCGGGCGCAGCGTCACTCAGCCGCCCTGCGCGCCGTCGTCGTGCTCGGTCCAGCGCACCTCGACGCTGAGCGACCGGGGACCCTCGACGCCGTGCAGCGTGCCGAGCAGGCCGGCGACGGTCGCGGCGACCGCGCGTGCGGCGAACCCGCCCACCGGCACGTCGGTGCCGTCGGCGCGGACGGTCACGACGGGGTCGCCGGCGCGGGGAGCCGAGCGCAGCAGCACCTCCGCGGCGGCGGCGAGGTCGGCCTCGGTGAAGCCCTCGGGCCCCCGCTCGAGGTCGAGGAGGATGGGCGGGGCGACCTCGCGTGGCGCGGCGCCGGCGGCGCGCACCCGCAGCTTCGGCCAGCTGCTCGCGCTCCAGCCCTCGAGCAGGGCGATGTCGGCGGCGATGCCGCCGATGAGGAGGTCGGGTGCGGAGCGCACCGCGCTCGAGCCCACCGGGTGCACCGCGCCGTCGCCGTCGACGATGACGACCTCGTCGGCCCCGGCGGCGGCCACGCGCTCGGTGTCGCTGCCCGCGCGGCCCGGGTGGAAGCCGTGGGGGGCGTGCTTGAGGTAGGCCACGCGCTGGCCCGCGGCGTGCAGCCGGCCGACGAGGCGCTCGACGAGCAGGGTCTTGCCGCTGCCGCTGTCACCCACCACCGCGCGCACCCGCATGGGCTCGCCTCCTCGCTGCGCCGGGCCGTTGCCGCGCCCGTGGGGTGACGTCGGCCGCCAGCCCGCTGCGGTCCGGCACGCTAGCGCGCCCAGCACCCCCCGGTGAGCCCGAATTGGGGGCACCGGGGACCTGTGGCCTGCGGGAATGCCTGCCGAAGGGCCCCCCTGCCGGCGACGCCTGCCGGGCGACCGCACGCGGCCGCTCCCCTACGCTCCCGCCAACGCTCGTGAACACGATCACGAGATCCCAGCACCGACCGGCTCGCCGACCGAGAGGCACGCGCGATGACTGCGATCAGCGATCACCCCACCTCCACCGACGCCTCCCCGGGCGGCATCTCCCGACGCTCGTTCCTCAAGTGGTCCGCCGTGGCTGGGGGCGGGGTCGCGCTCGCGAGCGGCACGCGCCAACTGGGGCTGCTCCCCGGCGCCGGGCTGTCGGCGTCGGCCGCCGAGGAAGGCGAGGATCTCGAGACGCTGTGGTCGGCCTGCGTCGTCAACTGTGGGTCCTGCTGTCCGCTGCGCATGCAGGTCGCCGACGGTCGGGTCGTCCGGGTGCTGCCCGACGACACCGGCGACGACGACCTCGGCAGCCAGCAGATCCGGGCGTGTGTGCGGGGACTGAACTACCGCCAGCGGATGTACACCCCCGACCGTCTCAAGACCCCGATGAAGCGCGTCGGCAAGCGCGGCGGCGGCGAGTGGGAGGAGATCAGCTGGGAGCAGGCCTACGACGAGATCGCCGAGGCCGTCCAGCGGATCATCGACGAGTACGGCAACGAGGCGATCTACCTCAACTACGGCACCGGCACGATCCGCGGCACGATCGCGAAGTCCTGGCCACCGGCGATCACCCCGATCGCCCGGCTCATGAACACCGTCGGGGGCTACCTCAACCACTACGCCGACTACTCCACCGCCCAGATCCAGGGTGCGGTCGCCTACCACTACGGCGGATGGATCGGCGCGAACAGCCTCGACGACGCCAAGAGCGCGAAGCTGCAGGTGATGTTCGGCAACAACCCGCTCGAGACGCGGATGTCGGGCGGGGGCGAGCTCTGGGTCTCCCAGCGCACCCGTGAGCAGTCGAAGGTGCGGACGATCGTCATCGACCCGCGCTACTCCGAGACCGCTCTCGGCGTCGCCGACGAGTGGGTGCCGCTGCGCCCGGGCACCGACGCTGCGCTCGTCGCCGGGATGGCCCATGTCATGGTCAGCGAGGGGCTGCACGACCAGGAGTTCCTCGACAGCCACTGCCAGGGCTTCGACGAGGACCACATGCCCGAGGACATCCCCGCGGGCAACTCCTACGTCGCCTACCTCATGGGCGAGGGGCCTGACGGGGTCGAGAAGACCCCGCAGTGGGCGGCTTCGATCACCGGGGTGCCCGCCGACACGATCGTGCGGCTGGCCCGTGAGATCGCCACGACGAAGCCGACCTACATCAACCAGGGCTGGGGTCCCCAGCGCCACGCGAACGGCGAGAACCAGGCGCGCGCGATCTTCACCCTCGTGGCGATGACCGGCAACATCGGGATCCGCGGCGGCAGCACGGGCGAACGCGAGGGCTCCTACGGCCTGCCGATGGCCAACCCCTACGCCAGCGAGAACCCCGTCGAGACCTCGATCCCCGTCTTCGCCTGGACCGACGCGGTCGAGAAGGGCCCGGAGATGACGGCGACGAACGCCGGCATCCAGGGCGCCGAGAAGCTCGAGGTCCCGATCAAGATGATCTGGAACTACGCCGGCAACGCCCTCACGAACCAGCACGGTGACATCAACCGCACGATCGAGCTCCTCGAGGACGACTCGAAGTGCGAGATGATCGTCGTCATCGACACCCGGATGACGGTCTCGGCGCGCTACGCCGACATCCTCCTTCCCGACGCGATGAACGCCGAGCAGCTCGACCTCGTCGCGCAGGGCAGCGCCGGCAACATGGGCTACGCCATCCTTGGCAACCAGGTCGTCGAGCCGCCCTACGACTGCAAGACCGTCTACGAGATGTGCAGCGAGATCGCCAAGCGGCTCGGCACCGAAGAGGCGTTCACCGAGGGCCGCACCCAGGAGGAGTGGGTGCGCCACATCCTCGATGCCTCCCGCGAGGACATTCCCGACCTGCCGAGCTTCGAGGAGCTCAAGGAGATGGGGGTGTGGCGGGACCCCAACCCACCGGAGGTCGGCTACGTCCCCTTGCAGGACTTCCGGGAGGACCCCGAGGAGCACCCGCTGCCCACCCCGTCGGGCAAGATCGAGATCTTCTCGACCCAGCTCTGGGAGATGGCCGAGACCTGGGAGCTGCCCGAGGGCGACCGCATCACCGCCCTGCCGGAGCACCTCGACACCTGGGAGGGACCGGCGGAGGCGCGCGAGCGCGACGACTACCCGCTGCAGTGCATCGGCCACCACTACAAGCAGCGCACCCACTCGACGTACGGCAACCTGCCGTGGCTCGAGGAGGCGCACCCGCAGATCGTCTGGATGAACCCGGTCGACGCCGAGGAGCGCGGGATCGCCAACGACGACACCGTCGAGGTCTTCAACGAGCGCGGCAGGATCCGCCTGCCCGCAAGGGTCACCGTCCGCATCGCCCCGGGCGTGGTCTCGGTGCCGCAGGGCGCGTGGTTCACGCCCGACGAGCAGGGCGTCGACGTCGGCGGCTCGGTGAACACGCTCACGAGCTGGCGTCAGTCGCCCATCCACAAGGGCAACGCCCAGCACACCACCCTCGTGCAGATCACGCGGGCCTGAGGCAGAGGGAGCAGACACCATGGCTGTCAAACTCGGGTTCTACTTCGACCAGACGCTCTGCACGGGGTGCAAGGCCTGCCAGATCGCCTGTAAGGACAAGCACGACTTGCCCCTCGGCGTGAACTGGCGGCGCGTCGCGGAGTACGGCGGCGGCACCTGGCAGATCACCGGCGACACCTTCGCGCCGAACATCTTCGCGAACTACATGACGATGGCGTGCAACCACTGCGACGACGCCGTCTGCGCCGACGTGTGCCCGACCACCGCGATGCACCAGCGCGAGGACGGGGTCGTCGCCGTCGACGACGACCTCTGCGTGGGGTGCCGCTACTGTGAATGGGCCTGCCCCTACTCCGCGCCCCAGTACAACGCCGAGACCGGGCGCATGTCGAAGTGCGACCTCTGCACCGACTTCCGGGGGGAGGGCCTCGACCCGGCCTGCGTCGCCGCGTGCCCCTCGCGGGCCCTCGACTGGGGTCCCATCGACGAGCTGCGGGAGAAGTACGGCGACGTCGCGGCGATCGCCCCGCTGCCCGACCCCTCGGTCACCCAGCCCAACCTCGTCATCACCCCGCACCGCAGCGCCGAGCCCGTCGGGGCGGCGACCGGGGCCATCAACAACCCGCGTGAGGTCTGAGTCATGTTCACCGACCTGTCGATGACCATCTTCAGCATCTTCGCCCAGATGAGCGTCGGGGCGTTCATCGTCCTCGGCGTCGTCCAGGTCCTCGCGCGCACCCGGGGCGGGCGGTCGGCCGAGGAGATCGACCGGCTCACCGACCCGGCGACCTACGCCGTCGGGGTCACGCTCGTGCTCGGCCTCGCCGCGTCGATCTTCCACCTCGGCACGCCGATGAACGCCATCAACGTGCTGCGCCACGTCGACTCCTCGTGGCTGAGCCGCGAGATCGCCTTCGGCCTCGGCTTCGCCGGGCTGGGCTTCGCCTTCGCGGCGATGCAGTACTTCAAGTGGGGCAGTGCGCAGTTGCGCCAGGTGCTCGCCGGGCTCACCGCCCTCGTCGGCGTGGGGCTCGTCGCCTCGATGGCGATGATCTACGCCTCGCTCGACGCGGTGCCGGCCTGGAACACCTGGGTCACCCCCGTGCAGTTCGCGGTCACGACGCTGCTGCTCGGCAGCCTCGCCGTGGGTGCGGCCTTCATGGGCACGGTCATGTGGCGCCGCCGCCAGATGGAGCAGGCTGGCGAGGAGCCGGCGACCGACGAGCGTGACCTCGCGACGATCACGGCAAGCCTCAAGGGCATCGCCCTCGCCTCGATCGTGCTCCTCGGCGCGGCCTTCGTCATCATCCCGCTGCACCTCAACGAGCTCTCGCAGGGTGGCGCGGCCGCGGTGGCGAGCGCCGAGGTGTTCTCCGGCGCGATGTTCGCCCTCCGCCTGGCGCTCGTCTTCCTCGGCGCGGGGCTGCTCGGGTTCTTCGTCTACCGCTTCGCGTCGCGCACCGAGGTCAACCCCCAGCCGCTCGCCGTCGTCGCGACGGTGGCCTTCGGGCTCGTCTTCGTCGGCGAGTTCATCGGCCGCTCGATGTTCTACGAGTCGATGACGCGCATCGGGATGTGAGCCCCACCCGATGACCGACGCGCATCCCGAACGCGCCCCCGAGGACCCGACCGGGCCCGGGGGCGCCGTCGGGCTCTCCCCCGAGGAGCTCGACGGCCTCGCTGCCGCGGCGACGGTCCTCTCGCGCCTGCTGCTCGCCGCCCCTGACGCCGACGTGCTCGACGCCACCCGGGACCCGGCGATGCTCGCCGACTGGCCCCTGCCCTCCGGGGACCTCACCGCGCGTGGACTCGACCTCCTCGCGGCCTCGGGGGAGCGTGGAGAGGACGCCCGTGCGGTCAAGCGGGACCACGCCAGGCTCTTCGTCGGGCCCGACACCCTCCTCGCGCCGCCGCACGAGTCGGTGCACCGCTCCGCCGACGGGCTCGTCTTCGAGGAGGAGACGATGCAGGTGCGGGCGTTCTACGCCCGATTCGACCTCACCGCGCCACGCGTGGGGCGTGACCCCGACGACCACATCGGCCTCGAGCTCGCGTTCGTGGCGGCACTCGCGACCCGGGCGCTCGACGCGATCGAGGCCGGCGACGAGGCCGAGCGCTCACGCGTCCTCGACGCGATGGGCGAGTTCCTCGACGCCCACCTCCTCGTCTGGGGGCCCGACCTCATGGTCCTCATCGGCGAGCGCGCGGAGACGGCCTTCTACCAAGGGGTCAGCGCACTGGGGTTCGCCACCCTCGAGCACGCTGCCGACCGTGTCTGCGGCAGGGCGCTCCGCGAATGACCGGCGTGACGGCTGGCGCCGCAACGCTCGCTGAGCGGGTGCAGCCCCTGCTGGCCTGGACCGCGCGCCAGCGCGAGCCCGTCACCATCGAGCTCGCCTGTGCCGAGCACCCCTCCCCCGGGCGCGGCGCGAAGGGTCGCGCGGTCGTCGTCCTGCCGACCTGCGTCGGGGCGCTGCCCGAGCACGTGCTCTACGAGCTCGTCGACCTCGGCGCCGAGCACGTCTGGGTGCGCACCGATGGCTGCGCCGAAGCCCACGCCGCTTCCGCGCTGCTCGCACGCGTCGGACGGGTGCTCGCCGCCCTCGGCGTCGGGGCGTGGGTCGCCGCTGAGGCCGAGCCCGCCCAGCAGCGCCGGCGCCACGTCCTCGACGCGACGGTCATGGCGGTGAGCCGTCGGCGACTGCTCATGCTGCCCGAGCACGACGCGACCCCCGATCCCCGTGCGAGTGGGCACCGCCGACTCGTGGCCGCGCTGCGCTCCCTCGCCGCCAAGGGGCAGGACGCCGCGGTCGAGGCCGGGATGACCGAGGCCGCGCCCACCCCCGGCGTGGTCGACGCCGATCCGGTCGCGGGGCCAGAGGTGGCTGACGCCGATGAGCCCGGCCCCGCCGCGGGGGCCGCTGCCGTGGCCGACGAGGCCCCGGCGGGCCGCAGCGAGCCCGCCGGCGCTCACCGCCCGGGTGCGGACGGAGCCGCCCCCTGCCCCGCCGACCTGCCCGGCCCGGGCCTCGCGTTGGTCTCCGAGGGCTGCACCGCCTGCGGGGTCTGCGTGCGGGCGTGCCCGGAGGACGCCCTCGCGCTCGTCGACGTGACCGAGACCGGGCCCGACGGCTCGACGGTGACCCGCACGGTGCTGCGGCAGCATCCGGCGGCCTGCGGCGGTGCGGGCGATTGCATCGAGCTCTGCCCTGAGGACGCGCTCTCCGCGCCCGAGCACTGGGGGCTCGATGCGCTGCTCGAGGACGACGTGGTCGACCTCGACGAGATCGCCAAGGCCGTGTGCGGTCGCTGCGGGACCACCTTCCCCGACACCGGCGCCGAGCTCTGCGACGTCTGTGCGTTCAGGCGGGCCAACCCCTTCGGCGCGGCGCTGCCGCCAGCGGTGGCCGCCCGCCTCGACGCCGACGTCGTCCGCAGGCTCGAGGGGCGCTGAGCCCGTTCCCCCCGCGCGGCCTGCCGCGTGCGAGTGCGGACGACCGGGTGCGCCTCGCGGGTGGCGGCTCGTGGCGCTGTGGGCGACCGGATCCGCCATTCGGCGTGGGGGTCGTGCGGCGTGGTATCGGCGCGGCTCGCGAGTGGCGGCTCGTGGCGCTGTGGGCGTCCGGAGCCGCCACTCGGCGCGGGCGGCCCGGCGGTGTGGCGCCGGTGCGCCTGGCGAGTGGCGGGTGGGGGGCGCTGTGGGCGTCCGGATCCGCCATTCGGCGTGGGGGTCGGGCGGCGTGGGGGGCCTGGCGGGTCGGTGGCGCGGAGGGCAGGGGGCGGAGACGACCAGCGGCGGGGGCGATACTGCACGGCCGACACCGAGGAGCCGAGCCAAGAGGAGCCGCCGTGGAGCGCCCGACCCCCTTCGACGACCTCGACTGGACGCCCGAGCGCGCCCACGCCTTCGGCGCGAGGGTCCTCGACCTCTGGACGCGGTACCTCGAGGCGCTGCCCGACCTGCCGGTCGGTCGCCAGCAGACGGGGGCGCAGGTGCGCTCCCATGTGCTGCGCCCGGTGCCCGACGAACCGCTCGACGACGATGAGATCCTCGCCAACCTCGAGGCGATCGCGCTCGAGCGCAGCACGCAGACCGGCCACGGCCGCTTCATGGCCTACATCACCGGCGCGGGCACGGTGCCAGGGGCGCCGGCGTCGCTGCTCGCCGCCGGGCTCAATCAGAACCTCGGCGGCGGGCTGCTCAGCCCCGCGGCCACCGAGATCGAGACCCACGTCCTGGCCTGGTTCGCCGAGCGCTTCGGGTTGCCGGCCGGCAGCTCCGGCGCCTTCGTCCCCGGCGGGGCGACGGCGAACTTCATGGCCCTGACCGCCGCCCGCGACGCCCTCGCCGGCTGGGACGTCCGCCGGCAGGGCGTGGCGGCGGGACCGCCGCTGACCGTCTACGCCTCCGAGGACGTCCACGACACCATCGACCGGGCCGCCGACCTGCTCGGCCTCGGCAGCGACGCCGTGCGCCGCGTCCCCGTCGACGCCCGCCTGCGGATGCGCCCCGACGCGCTCGTCGAGGCGATCGCCGCCGACCGGGCCGCCGGGTTGCGCCCGATCTGCGTCGTCGGCACCGCCGGGACGACGGAGTTCGGGGCGATCGACCCCCTCGCCGACCTCGCCGAGGTCGCCGCCGCCCACGGCTGCTGGTTCCACGTCGACGCCGCCTACGGCGGACCCGCAGCGATGGTGGCCGATCTCGCACCGCGGTTCGCCGGCATCGAGCGGGCCGACTCGATCACCTGCGACCCGCACAAGTGGATGAACCAGCCGATCTCCTCGAGCCTCGTGCTCTTCCGTGACCCCGCACGCCAGCACGCGGCGTTCACGCTCGAGACCGACTACACCCGCTTCGACGACGAGGCCTCCGCAGAGATGCTCCTGCGCTACCAGTGGACGCCGCAGTTCTCCCGCCCGTTCGACGCTCTGCCGGTCTGGGTCTCCCTGCTCGCTCACGGGTGGCGGGCCTTCGCCCGGCGCATCGCCCATGACGTCGAGCTCGCCGCCTGGCTCCATCATCTCGTCGTCGAGCACCCCGAGCTCGAGCCGACGGTCACCCCGGAGCTCGCGATCGTCGCCTTCCGCTACATCCCCGGCGACCTCGCGGATCGGCCCGAGGCCGCCGACTACCTCGACACGCTCAACGACCGGCTCGTCTTCACGCTCCAGAAGGGCGGGCGGGTCTTCCCCTCGAACGCTGCGTACGAGGGGCGCTACGTCGTCCGAGCCTGCGTCATGAGCTACCGGACCGAGGCCGGCGACGTCGAGGCGCTCGTCGACGAGGTCGTGCGCGTCGGCGCGGAGCTCGACGGTCGCGTGCGACCGGTCGAGCTCGCGGGCGTGTGACACGGCGACGGCGCGGTCAGGTGTCCGGACACCGCCTCGGCCGACGCAGCCCTGAGGCGCCGACCGCGCGCGCCCGCG
>SLNF01000245.1 GCA_007133145.1 Nitriliruptorales bacterium | reverse complement strand
GCACGAGAGCTACCTCTTCCTCGTCTACGGCCTCTACCCGCAGCTCTTCGGCCGGCTCGGGCGCTGGACGGTCCCCGGCGTCGTCGCCCTCGTGCTCGTCGTCTTCGGCGGTACCGGGGTGCTCACGCGCGACCCGCAGCCCGACGCGATCCTCGGCATCGCCGGCTCGGTGTTGCTCGCCCTCGTCATCGGCTACTTCGTCAACGCGCTCGTACGCGCGACCGCCGAGCGCGAGGCGGCGATGGACGCCCTCGAGGCCACCCGCGCCGAGCTCGCCGAGACCGCGCGCCGCGCGGGGATGCTCGCCGAGCGCGAGCGCCTCGCCCGCGACCTCCACGACACGATCGCGCAGGGCTTCACCGGCATCGTCATGCAGCTCGAGGCCGCCGAACAGGCGCTCGCCGGCGACGCCGAGGCCGCCGGGGCCCATCTCGAGCGGGCGCGGCAGGCCGCCCGCGGCAGCCTCGGTGAGCTGCGCAGCACCGTCCACGCCCTGCGTCCCGCCGACCTCGAGGGCGCGGGCCTGCCCGAGGCGCTCGACCGGGTGGCCCGCCGCTGGTCGCAGGACACCGGGGTGCCCGCCGAGACGGCCGTCGACGGCGAGCCGAGGCGGCTGCCACCCGACGTCGAGGTCGCGCTGCTGCGCACCGCCCAGGAGGGCCTCGCCAATGCCGCCCGTCATGCCGAGGCCGGGCACGTGGGCGTGCGGCTGTCCTACGAGCCCGGCCGCGTCGCCCTGAGCGTCGCCGATGACGGCGTCGGCTTCGTCCCCGACGCCGCCTCGGAGGGCCGGGGCCTCGCGGGGCTCGGCGAGCGCCTCGGCGCCCTCGGCGGGGGCCTCACCGTCGACAGTGCCCCGGGGTCGGGCACCCGCCTGCGCGCCGAGGCGCCGGCGCCATGACCGGCCGGAGGTGGCCACGGTGACCGTCCGCGTCCTCGTCGTCGACGACCATCCGGTCGTCCGCGACGGCCTGCGCGGCATGCTCGACGCCCAGCCCGACCTCGAGGTGCTCGCCGAGGCGGCCAACGGCCACCAGGCCCTCGCCGCGGTGGCCCGCGAGGCCCCCGACGTCGTGCTCATGGACCTGCGGATGCCCGAGCTCGACGGCGTCGAGGCGACGCGCCGGATCCGTGAGGGGCACCCCGGCGTCAGCGTCCTCGTGCTCACGACCTACGACGACGACACGGCGATCCTCCGTGCCGTGGAGGCCGGCGCGACCGGCTACCTCCTCAAGGACGCCCCCCGCGAGGACCTCTTCGCCGCGGTGCGCGCCGCCGCGCGCGGGGAGACGACGCTCGCGCCGAGTGTGGCGGCCAAGCTCATGCGCGGCCTCGGCCGCGAGCCCGACGCCGAGGGGCTCACCGAGCGCGAGCGCGAGGTCCTCGCCCTCGTCGCCGACGGCGCGACGAACCGGTCGATCGCCCGGCAGCTGCACCTCAGCGAGGCGACCGTCAAGACCCACCTCGTCCACGTCTACGCCAAGCTCGGCGTCGACGACCGCACCGCCGCGGTGACCACGGCCTTGCGCCGGGGGCTGCTGCGCCTCGAGGACTGAGCGCGCCGGAAGCGCGGCGGTGTGGTCACCGGCAGGGTTCGGTGACGTCACAACGGTCTGGCAGAATGCGTATAGACGTGACGAACGGTGCCGGCCCGTCTGGCGCCCGACCGAGGACGCAGGGAGGCGGCCAGGATGCGCTCGCTGCTCTACAAGATCGCCCGGATCATGGGGGACGTCAACGCCGTCAAGCGCGGGCGCGTCCGCCAGCGCGTCGCCCGGCGGTACGCGGGGCGGGTGACCGGCCGCGGCCTCGGAAGGCTCTTCCGCTAGCGCAGCGCGACGCCGGGCCGCAGCGCTGCGCCTGGGGTCCCGGCACGACCCCCGGGGGCATCACGCCGCGGTCTGCGCGGCGGTGCTCCGGGGTCGTGCGGCCTCAGCGTCGGCGCTTGCGCGAGAGGCTGCGGGAGCCGTAGTGCAGGCGCTTGCGCTCCCACGGGCCGTAACCGTGGTGGCGGAGCGTCCGCGCGGTCGCCTCGAGTTCTTCGATGGTGCTCGAGAGCGAGGGCGAGTCCGGCTGCTGGGCCTCGACCTTGCGCAGGCGCGCGAGGTGCTCGTCGAGCAGGTCACTCGCGCCCCGCACGTCGCCAGCGTCGGCGCGCTCACGTGCGGAGCCCATCGCCCGTCCGGCGAGCAGGACGACGACCTCCTCGGTGACGGTCGTATCGGGCGTGACCGTGGCGGCGACCTCGGGGTCAGCGCCGGCGACGACGAGCGGGTGGGTGACGGTGTGCGCGGCGATGTCCTCGCCCACAGCCACCCAGCGCAGGAGCAGGTCAGCGACCTTCGTCGGGCCGAGGATGGTCAGTCCTGGGATGTGCAGCGCCAGCACGAGGCGCAGCCGTTGGCCGGCCACCGCGTCGCCGATCTCGATTCGCCAGCCTTCCTGCGTCTCGGTCACGGGCAGGTCGTTGAGCAGCCCGAACTCGGTCACCGCCGCCGAGGGCCTGAGCTCGAGAGTGAGGTTCTGGGCGACGAGCGTGGCGAGGTCGCCGAACTCCCGGGCGAAGATCCCCGGAACGTCGTCGGCACCCTCGGCGTAGTGGCTCTCCCCACCGCCGGCATCGGCCATGGCCGTGAGCAGGTCCTCATCGAAGCCCTCACCGACACCGATCGTCGTCGTCGACACGCCGTGTCCCGCAGCCTGCCCCGCGAGGGCGGCGAGTCGGGCGGGATCGGTGATCCCGCGGTTGGCGAGACCGTCGGTGAGCAGGAGGACCCGGCGCAGGCCGTCCTCGGTCGTCGAGATTTCGTGGTACCCCTTGAGCCACCCCGCCGAGAGGTTCGTCATCTCCTTGGCGAACAGGGACGCGAGGGCGGCCCCGGTCGCGGCGGGATCGGGTCGGCCGAGGGGCTGAAGCAGCCGGGCCTCGTTGCCGTAGGCGACGATCGAGAGGGCGTCGCGGGGGCCGAGTTGGCCGGCGAGGTAGGAGGCGCAGCGCTTGGCTGCGTCGAGGCGGTGGCCGCGCATCGAGCCTGAGTGGTCGAGCACGACGGCGAGGCGCAGCGGCTCGCGGTGAGGTGCGGGTGTCGGGTCGGGGGCGGTGAGCTCCACGAGCACGTGGAGATCCTGCGCGGTCTCGAGCGCGACGACGCCGTGCTCGAGGTGGGAGGTGAGGTCCATTGGCCCTCCTCGGGGTTGGGGGCGCGCGGGGCGCCCCGCACGCATCGGCAGCCTTCCCGGGGGTGTGACGTGGCGGGTAGGAGACGAGTGCGGGGAGATGCACGGGGTTGCAGGCTGCTGGTGGACGCGGCGGTGTCGATGATCGTCGTCACTGGCCGGGGACGTCTCGCGCGTCCGGGTGCCTGCTGCCTCCGAGCGGCGCTGGCGGGGTGTGGGTGAGGCCTGGTCGTCGGTGAGCGTGCGGCCGCCGGGTGGGCGGCATGTCGGCGGCCATGGTGGTGCAGGCGTCGCGGTTCGTGCTCGATCCCACGCCTGTCCAGGCTGGCGGGGTGGGGTCGCGTGAGGGCGGCGCCTGGTTCGGGTCGGATCGGCTGCTCGCTGGGGTCAAGGCCAATTGCGACGGGCATCGCGCCGGTGGGGGGCAACGTCGTTGAGGGGTGGGGCCTGGCGGCGCTGCGACGGCATGGCAGCCGCCGGATGGACCTCTGGGCGGTGCGCTGCGAGTCGGATGGGGTGCACCGCCCCGCCGCAAGGCGAGGCTGCCCGAACCGCGCGCCCACAACCCCGGCAACGGTGTCGCATGGCTGTGGCACGGTGGTCGCGCGTCGTCGCCGTGGATGCCGGGCAGCAGGGCCCGGGACCGACGGGCCGGCGTCGAAGGCTGTGCGAGGGGAGTGGTGAGCGTGGAGGGGCAGCGGGAGGTGCTCTCGGTGGCCGAGGCCACCCGCGCGATCAGCGCCGCCCTCGAGCGGCACCTGCCCGCCCGGGTGTGGGTGCGCGGGGAGGTCAACGGCGTGCGGCAGGGCCGGGGCAACACCTACTTCGACCTCATCGAGACCGACGCCGGCGGCGCGACGGTCGCCAAGCTGCCCGTCGCCGTCCTGTCGTGGCAGCGGCGCGAGTTCGACGTCGACCTCGCCGCAGCGGGCCTGCGCCTCGAGGGGGGGATGGACGTCCTCGTCGCCGGACCGGTGACCTTCTGGGACAAGGGAGGGCAGCTGCGTCTCGAGGCGCTGCGCGTCGACCCCACCTACACGTTGGGGGCCATCGCCCGGCGCCGCCGCGAGGTCCTCGAGCGCATCGCCGCCGAGGGGCTCACCCGCCACAACGCCCGCCACCCCACGTCCCTGGCCCCGCTGCGTCTCGGCCTCGTCGCTGCCGCCGGCAGCGACGCCGCCGCCGACGTGCGCCGCCAGCTCCGCGCGGCCGGCTACGCCTTCGCCGTGACGGTCGCCGACGCCCGTGTGCAGGGCGCGAACGCCCCCGGTAGCGTCGCCGCGGCGCTCGAGGCCCTCGCCCGACTGCACGCCACCGCCCCGCTCGACGTCGTCCTGCTCGCCCGCGGCGGCGGCAGCGAGCACGACCTCGCCGCCTTCGACGACGAGCGGGTCGTGCGCGCGATCGTCGAGGCGCCCTTCCCGGTCTGGACCGGCATCGGCCACGAGCAGGACGACGTCGCCGCCGACATCGTCGCCCACACCGCCTGGCCGACGCCGACCGCGGCGGCCCGCGGCCTGG
>SLNF01000220.1 GCA_007133145.1 Nitriliruptorales bacterium | reverse complement strand
GGCCTCGCCCACCTCGGCCTCGCCCTGCTCGGGCTGTCGGGCCGCCCCGAGCACGACCTCGACGCGACGACGGTCGCGTGGTTCCGCGCCGGCGGCGTCGAGCTCAACGTCCTCGCCAACAGCGAGGCGCAGCTCGCCGCCGCGCTCGACCTCGACCTCGCGAGCGTGCTCACCGACCACCCGGGCCGCGCGGTCGCGCTGCGCGGCGAGCGGCGCGCGGCTCAGGGCGCGGGGTAGCGCAGGTCCGCCGCCGCGGCGTCGGGCGCGGGGGCGACCTCCTCCTCGTAGCACACCTCGTGGTAGGCGATCGAGAAGCCCTCGCGCTCGTAGAGCCGCACCGCGCCGGTGCTCGCCCGGTCGACGTAGAGCACCGCGAGCTCGCAGCCGCGGTCGTGGAGGTGGGCGAGGCCGCGGCGCAGCAGCGCCTTGCCGAGACCGAGGCCCTGTGCGGCGGGGTCGACCCCGAGGATGTAGACCTCACCGACGGGCTCGTGGGCGGGGACCTCCTCGGCGTCGTGGCCGTGGTACTTCGTCCAGTGGAAGCCGAGGAGGCGCTCGCCGCGCCAGGCCAACAGCACGTCGTCGGGGTCGAACCACGGCAGCGCGCGGCGGCGGGCGAGCTCGTCGGCGTCCCAGTCGCCGTTCTCAGGATGCCCGGCGAACGCGGCGTTGTTCACGCGCAGCAGCTCGGCGTCGTCGCGCCCGGGCACGTAGCGCGCGAGGGTGACGTCGGCGGGCAGCGCGCCCGGAGGCGGAGGCTCGTGCAGCGGACGGGTCATGAACGCGAGGTCGCGCTGGACGCTGAAGCCGAGCTCGGCGGCGAGGGTGGCCCCGGGGTCGTCGACGCGGTGGACCCACAGCCACAGCCGCCCCCCGCCGGCGCGCCCCACGACGCCGCAGGTCTCGGCAAGCAGCGCCCGGGCCACCGCACCGTCGGCGCGGTGCGAGGGATGGACGACGAGCTCGACGGCCACCCGCGGGACCGCGCCAGGCTCCCCCCAGCGGGTGTGGGCGTAGCCGATGAGCGCCCCGTCGTCGTCGCGGGCGAGCACGCCGGTCCAGGCCGAGGCCCCGACGGCGAGGTGGGCGTACTTGTGCTCGCCGACGGGACGGTGCCCGTCGATCCGCGTCGTCACCTCGATGAGGTCGAGGATCTCGGCGAGGACCGCGTCGTCGAGGTGGGTGGTGAGCTGGAGGCGCATGGGGCGCGACGATAGCGCGGCGGGCGGTTTCGGGCGGCGGGCGGGATCGGGCATGATGCGGGTATGGACGTCGCCACGCGCCTGCGCGCTGAGGGTTACCGCATGACGCCCCAGCGCCAGCTCGTCTGGGACGTGCTGCGCCAGGCCGACAGCCACCTCACCGCCGAGGAGATCCACGACCGGGTCACCGAGCGCGTCGCCGACGTCAACCTCGCGAGCGTGTACCGCACCCTCGCGCTCCTCGACGAGCTCGACCTCGTCAAGGAGGTCCGCCTCGGCGACGACCGCGGGCGCTGGGAGCTCGCCCACCCCGACGACACGTTCCACCTCGTCTGCCGCGCCTGCGGCAACGTCACCCACCACGAGGGCGACCTCGTCGAGCAGGTCCGCGCCCACCTCCTCGGCGGGCACGGCTTCGCAGCCGAGGAGGTCGACCTCGTCGTCCACGGGCGCTGCGAGGACTGCCGCTGAGGGGTGGCCTTGCGGGCGCACGACGGCGGCGGCCGCCGCGCCTCGCACGGCGGGTAGGCTCGGGCGTGGGCCGTTAGCTCAACGGGTAGAGCTCCGGACTTTTAATCCGGCGGAGCGGGTTCGAGTCCTGCACGGCCCACCGTGCGGAGTGGCGGGAGCCACCCCGCCCCGATACACTCTCGTCCGCTGCGCCGGCATGCCCGTGCCGGCGTATCCCACATCGGGACCTGTGGAGCAGCCTGGAGTGCTCACCTCCCTGTCAAGGAGGAGGTCGCGGGTTCAAATCCCGTCAGGTCCGCTGCACCGACCCGGCGACCGGCTCGCCGGCCGCGTGGCGTCCCGGTCAGGTAGCTCAGTTGGTAGAGCGCGCGACTGAAAATCGTGAGGTCGGCGGTTCGACCCCGCCCCTGACCACCACCCCCCTTGGCCTCGAGCCCCGCGCCGCCCGTCGCGTCCCCGACGCTGCCGTCGCCCCGACACCGCTGAGCCGGCGCCACGCCGAGGCGTGACGCCGGCCGCCGAGCGCCTCAGTCGAGGTGCTCGGCGCGGATCGCGGCGAGCCGCTGCAGCGGCGCCTGGACCGCGGGGAAGAGCGCGCGGTAGACGTCGTTGAAGAGCGCGTCGTAGACGCTGCGGGCGGGCTCGGCGGGCTCGAAGCTCTCGGCGACGTCGGTCATCGCCGCGGCGGCTTCCTCCACCGAGTCGTACCAGCCGACGCCGTAGGCGCCGAGGATGCCCGCGCCGAGGTTCGTCGCCTCGGCGGTGTGCGCCCTCGTGACCTTCGCGTTGAGGATGTCGGCCATGATCTGGCACCACAGGTCGCTGTTCGACCCGCCGCCGAGGATGACGTACTCCTCGATGCGGCCGCCGGTCGCCGCCTCGATGCCCTCCATCGACAGGCGGAACTCGAAGCCGATGCCCTCCTCGATGGCGCGGAAGAGGTGCTCGCGGCCGTGCTTCTGGTGCCAGCCCACGATCATGCCCGAGGCCGAGGCGTCCCAGTAGGGGTTCATGACCTGGTTCCAGTACGGCACGAGCAGGAGCCCGCTCGCGCCCGGGCCGACCTCGCGGGCGGCCTGCTCGTAGCGGTCGAAGTCCGCGGCCTCGCCGAGCGTGTCGCCGAAGTGCTGCATGAACCACGTCATCGTCGCGAGCCCGCCGCGGAGCACGCTCTCGAGCACGAACGTGCCGGGCGCGCCGCCGTAGAGCGTGCGGCACGACGGGTCGGTGACGTACCGCTGCTCGGTCGGTCCGCCCGTGACCGCCGTCCCGAGGTTGAGGTAGGCCCGGTCGAGGGAGGTCACGCCCGCGCCGAGGCAGGCCGCCTGCCCGTCGCCGAGACCGGCGATCACCGGGGTGCCGGCGGGCAGGCCCGTGGCCTGCGCCGCCCGCTCGGTGATCTCACCGATCTTCGTGCCCGGCGGCACGGTGTCGCAGAACTGCTCGGGACGCAGCCCGATGCCCTCGATGATGTCGACGGCCCACTCGCCCTCGGTCGCCTCGGTGAGCCCGAAGGAGTCCGCCGAGGCCAGGCTCGTCGTCCACTCGCCGGTGAGGCGCTGCACGAGGAAGCCGTGGACGTCCATGAACTTGTAGGCCTCGGCGGCGGTGTCGGGCTCGGCTTCGACGAGCCAGCGCAGCTTCGAGGAGGCCTGCGTCGTCGAGGGCCCCCGGCCGGTGCGCCGGTGCAGCTCGTCGTTGCCGAACTGCTCGCCGAGCCAGTCGAGCTGACGCTGGGAGCGGCCGTCGTCCCAGAGGATGGCGTTGCGCAGAGGCTTGTTGTCCTCGTCGACCGGCGCGTAGGACTCACGCTGGTGGGTGATGCAGATCCCCGCGATGCGGTCGGCGTCGATCGAGGTGAGCAGGTCGTTCATCGCCGTGCGGGTCGCGACCCACCACCCCTCGGCGTGCTGCTCGCTGTGCAGCGGCCGTGGGCGGATCTCCTCGAGCGGGGCGCGGCCCTCCCCGACGGGCCGGCCGTCGCGGTCCCAGGCGACGACCTTCGCCGCGGTCGTGCTGCAGTCGATGCCGAGTACGAGGTCCTTCATGACGTTCCCTTTCCGGTTCGGCTCTTGACCCTCCCCGGACCGGGGAGGCCGCTGCGGTGGTGCTGGCTCCTCCTCAGGTGGACCCACCCTGCGGGGTGAGGATGTACTTGTTGCCGCGCCCGGCGGCCATGTCCTCGAGGCTGTCGACGAGGGCCTCGAGGGGCCGGTGCTCGGTGATGAGGTCGCGCCCGTCGAGGGCGCCGCTCTCGAGCAGGCGCAGCGCGGTCGCGACGTAGTACGGCGTGTGGTGGAACACGCCCTTGAGGACGTACTCCTCGTAGTGCATCGCCACGGGGTCGACGCGCATGACGCTGCCGGGCTTGGGCCCGCCGAAGAGCACCGCGGTCCCGCCGGGGCGCAGCGTGGCCACCGCCTGCTCCCAGACCTCGGCGTGGCCGGCGGCCTCGATCGCGACGTCGACGCCGCGCCCGCCGGGGGTGAGCTCGCGCACCGCCGCGGCGCGCTCCTCGGGCCCGTCGAGCCCGGTGATGTCGACGCGCTCGGCGGCACCGAGGCGCTCGGCCTCGGCGAGGCGGTAGGGCGACTGGTCGACGGCGATGACCCGCGCGCCACGCAGCGTCGCGAGCCGGCAGAACATGAGGCCGATCGGCCCGGTGCCGTGCACGGCGACGGTGTCGCCGAGGCGGATCCCCGTCTCGGCCATGCCGTGGACGACCGTGGCGAGCGGCTCGAGCGGGGCGGCGGCCTCGTAGGGGACGTGCGCGGCGAGCTCGTGGGTGTTGCGCTCGACGATCGCCGCGGGCAGGAGGATCTGCTCGGCGAAGGCGCCGTTGAGGAACGTGAGGTTCTCGCAGAGGCTCTCGCGCCCCTCGACGCAGGCCCAGCAGGTCGTGCACGGCGCGGTGTTCGCCGCGACGACGCGCATGCCCGGCGTGAAGCGCTCGACGCCCTCGCCGACGGCGGCGACGTCACCGGCGAACTCGTGACCGAACGGCGCCGGCAGCGAGGGGAAGAGCTTGGGGTG
>SLNF01000207.1 GCA_007133145.1 Nitriliruptorales bacterium | reverse complement strand
GTGTCGTAGACGGCGACCGCACCGGGATGGTTGAAGCTCGCCGCCGCCTTCGCCTCGCGCATGAAGCGCTCGCGCCCGCCGGTCTGCGCGCCGATCTCACGGTGCATGATCTTCACCGCGACGTCGCGGCCGAGCTTGCGGTCACGGGCCCGGTGCACCGTCGCCATGCCGCCGGTGCCGAGCTCGCCGGTGAGCTCGTAGCGCTCCGCGACCACCGTCGTCATCGCTGCTCCCCTGGGATCCTCGCGCGGGGGCATCCTCGTGTCCGCCGCCTGTCCGCGTCGTCGGCCATGGTAGCGAGCGGGTTCCTCCGACCCGGGTCCCCTCGGGGTCCCATCGGGCACCCGGGAGGGGAGGGTCAGCCGGCGAGCGCGCGGAGGTCGTCCTCGTCGAGCAGGCCGGGCACGAGGGTGCGGTGCGCGAGCAGCGTCGGCACCCCGCCGATGCCCTCTCCGCGCAGCTGCGCGGTACGGCGGCGGACCTCCGCGAGCGCGAGACGGTCGGCGAGGGCGGCCTCCACCTCGGGGCGGGGCAGCCCCACGTCGGTGGCGAGGTCGGCGAGGACGGCGCGGTCGGCGAGGTCCGCGCCCTGCTCCCACAGCGCCCGGTAGGCCGCCGCCCGCCAGGCCGTGCCGTCGCCGGCGCGCTCGGCCACCCCGCCGACGACGTGGCACAGCCCTGTCGGTGGCAGCGCCGGCGGCTCGCGCAGGGTCAGCCCCTCGCCGGCGGCGTCCTCGGCGACCTCGGCGAGCTCGCGGCGCACGTCGTCGGTGACCGGCAGGGTGAGGTCGATGCCGACGACCTCGAGGGCCTCGAAGGCGACGGGGAGCCCCTCGGCGGCGAGGCGCTCGAGACGGGCGACGGCCACCGCCGAGGCCGGTCGCGGCAGGTCGTGGAAGAGCGTGAGCACGTCCACCACGCTACGCCGCGGCACCCGGGTGGGACGCTAGCCTGCGCACCGGTCATGCCCGTCCTCGTCGTCGGAGCCGAGCGCGTCGTCGGCCGTGCCGCCGTCGCCGCCCTCGCCCGTGCCGGCGGGGACGTCCGCGCCTTCGCCGAGGCGGGCATCACCCGCCCCGAGGTCCTCGCCGCGCTGCGCGGCGTCGGCGCGCGCGTCGCCGTCGGCACCCTCGATGATGAGGCGCACCTCGAGGCGGCGCTCACCGACGTCCACACCGTCGTGCTGCTCCCCGGCGGTCCCCTCGCCGAGCCCGCCGCCCAGCTCGAGGCCGCCGCGGCGACGGTCGCCGCCGCCGAGGCGGCCGGCTGCCGCCGCCTCGTGGTCACGAGCGAGCTCGGGACCGAGGAGCCTGCGGGACTGGCCTACCTCGAGGCCCTCGCCGAGATCGAGGCGCTGGCCGCCGACAGCGGCCTCGAGGCCGTCGTGTTGCGCTGCGCCCTGCGGGTGGGTCGCGGCGAGCCGCTCGTCGCCGCCCTCGCCGCCAGCGACCTGCCGTCCGAGGTCGCGCGGGCGGCGCACGCCCCGGTCTTCGTCGATGACGTCGCCGCAGCGGTCGCCGCGGCCGACGCCGCGCGTGATGACCGTCCCGCCGCCGACATGCTCCTCGAGCTCGTCGGCCCCGACACCGTCACCCTCGGGGCCCTCGCTGCCCACCCGGCGGTGCGCAGGTCGCGACGTGGCGAGTGTGCGGCGGCCCCGCCCGGCCCCGGCGGCCTGCTCGCGGCGCTGCCCGCCGAGCTCCACCGCTGGCTCGCGCGGCCCGGCTGCGGGGGCCGGGATGCGTTGGGACGCGCTGGCACGTCGCTCGAGGCCGCGCTGTCCGCGCCGGTCTGGCCCGCCGCCGATGGGTCCCGGTCGCAACGCAGAGGCAGCAACGGTACTAAAGAAAGCTAAGAGCGGGTAGGACTGCAGCGTCCACGCCAACCAAAGGAGCCGCTGTGGCCGACACCGAGAGCCGCGAGGTCACGTCCTTCAGTGACCTCGGCAAGGACATGTGGGACTACCTGACCGGCAAGGGCGCGCAGATCGACTACGAGTTCGTCGACATGACCGTCGAGGTGCCGCGGCACACCGGCCCCGACGCCCCGCGCGCGACCTGGAAGCTCAACGGCACGCTGCGCATCACCACCACCGACGACGACCAGCGGTAGCACCGTGGGCCTGCGCGTCGAGGCCGACCTCGCCGTCGTCGCCGACGGCGTCCCCGCCCGCGTCCGTAACGACGGTGACGTCGTCGTCGTCGAGGCCGACGACCCGCTCGCGCTGGGGCGCGCCCTCATGCGCAGCGGGGCGCGGGGCGCTGGTCTGCGGTGGCTGGCCGCGCTGCTGCGCGAGCAGAGCGTCACCGTCCGCATCGACGGGCAGGGTGGGCCGGTGCTCACCCTCGGCGCGCAGGCGCGGCCGGCACTGCCCCGGCCCGGCGGGCTCACCGGCGTCGCCCTCGGCTCGCCCCGTGGGCTCGTCGCTGCCCTGCCCGCCTCCGCGCGTTGGGCTGCGCTCGTCCTGCTCGCCCTGGTCGCCTGGAGGGTCGTACGGCGGGACTGACGCCCCTTGCGGGCCCGCACGGGCGCGCGGTGGGATGTGCCGCTGGCATCTGCGACTCCGACGAAGGGCGGATCATGGTCCTCGCCGGCCTCGTGCTCATCGTGCTCGGCGTCCTCGTGCTCCTCGGGGGCGCCGGGGAGCTTCAGCCCGGACTCCTCGCGCTCGGAGGCGGGCTCGTCATTGCGGGGATTCTCGTGCGTCGCCTCGGCGTCCGCCGAGGGCGAGGCGACCGATGACCACGACCACGGCGAGGGCGAGGACGAGGAGGAGGCTCACCGTCGTCGCGCCAAGCCCTGGTTCGCTGATCTCGAAGCTCGCGACGGTGCCGACGGGCAGGTCTTCGCCGTAGCGCGGTGGATCTGCCTCAACGTCAACCTCCCGGAGGCCGATCCGCAGCGTCCACGCACCGACGGGGGCGTCCTCGGAGATCGTGAGCGGGCCGTCGAGCGCGGTGAAGGAGCCCTCGGCGACGAAGGGGTTGGCCATGCCGATCGCCTCGTCGAACGCGTCGTAGCTCTCGTCGGTGAGCAAGGCCTCCCCGAGCTCCTCGGCGCTCGTGCCGATCCCGCTCCCGGCCGGTGCCTCGCCGTCGAGCACGACGGTCACGTGCTCGAGGCCATCATGGTCGAGCCCCTCGACGTCGAGGCGGACGTCCTCGAGCGTCTCGCCCTGCGCGAAACGCGCCGCCTCGCCGGTGCCCACCTCGGTGCCGTCGACGGTGAAGGTGAGTTCGGGATCCGAGGCGTCCTCGGCGCCGGCCGGAGGGGCGGCGACGCCCGCGAGCAGCAGGCCGATGACGGCGGCGGCGACGGCGGGGGCAGGACGCATTGTGGACCTCCGGGGTCGCGAACAACCCGCTTCAGCAGTCGTTCCCGGCGGAGGCGCCGCTGATGCGCGGTCCTGGCATGCTGCCGCAATGAGCGCCAGCACCTGGGACGACCTCGCCTCCCTCTCCGCCGACGTCATCGCCTGCCGCGCCTGCGCGCGGCTCGTGGCGTGGCGCGAGCGCGTTGCCTGCGAGAAGCGCGCGGCGTACGCCGGGCAGCCCTACTGGGGACGGCCGGTACCGGGCTTTGGCGACCCCAACGCCCGCCTCGTCGTCGTCGGGCTCGCCCCGGCCGCGCACGGCGCCAACCGCACCGGGCGGATGTTCACCGGTGACCGCTCCGGTGACGTTCTCTACGCCGCGCTGCACCGCGCGGGCCTCTCGAGCCAGCCCGACTCGACGTCGCGTGAGGACGGGCTCCGCCTCGTCGACTGCTACATCACCGCTCCGGT
Organism: Nitriliruptorales bacterium; assembly: GCA_007133145.1. Taxonomy (GTDB): domain Bacteria; phylum Actinomycetota; class Nitriliruptoria; order Euzebyales; family Egibacteraceae; genus T1Sed10-49. The sequence continues at coordinate 930 of SLNF01000207.1, read as the reverse complement.
GCGCTGCGCGCCGCCGGGCAACCGCCCCACCCCCGCGGAGCGCGACGCCTGCGCCCCCTACCTCGCCGCCGAGTTGGCGCTGCTGCCCGCCCGCGTCGTCATCGCCCTTGGGGCCTTCGCCTGGGACGCGGTGCTGCGCACGCTCGGCAGTCCCCGTCCCAAGCCCCGCTTCACCCACGGCGCCGAAGTCGCCCTCGAGGAGGTGGCACTGATCGGCTGCTACCACGTCAGCCAGCAGAACACCTTCACCGGTCGGCTGACACCGGCGATGCTCGACGCCGTGCTCGCCCGCGCCCGCGTGCTCGTCGGCTAGCAGCCTGCGTCCTTGAGGCCAGGGCGCAGTCCAACACCTGGTGGTCATCCAACACGGAGCACGCCGCTGCCTCGGCCGCTCTCCCCGCCGTCGAAGAGATCCACAAGATCTCTCGAAAACCCTTGACAGCCACCGTCATACGGGGCATACTTCGAACATGTATTCGACAGCACAGCGGAGCCGGCGCCACCACCGCCCCACCAGCTGCCACCACCCCCACACACCCGCCGCCGTGGCGATCCTCGCCGGCGAAGAGCGTGTCGGCTACACCACCACCACCAGCGCCACCAGCGCCACCACCGCCGTGGCGATCCTCGCCGGCGAAGAGCGTGTCGGCTACACCACCACCACCAGCGCCACCAGCGCCACCAGCGCCACCAGCGGTGCCGGTGCCGGTGCGGGTGCGGGTGGGGGTGCTGGTGGGGAGCTGTCGGTCCAAGGGCTGCTCGAGGCCATCGGCGAGTCGCTGGGGCAGCTGGCAGGCCTGCCGTTGGGCGGGGCGCTGGGTGATGATGAGCTGCTCGACGCCCACAGCACCCTCACCGGCCTGCTCGCGCGGGTGCACCGCGAGCGGCTGCGGGCCCTGGCTGAGATCGACGAGCGTGGCGCCTACCACC
>SLNF01000010.1 GCA_007133145.1 Nitriliruptorales bacterium | reverse complement strand
TCGCTGGGCTTCCTCGGCGGCGCCGACACGCCGATCCAGGGGCGCCTCGAGCCGGGGACGCGGCTCGGCGCGCCGGTGCGCCTGCTCGTCAACGGCGAGGAGGCGGTGGCGACCGCCGCGAGCCCGTCGGAGGAGCCCGACGTCGTGACGTTCTCGCTCAGCTGCGCCGAGCTCGGCGAGTACCTCGGCGACGGCGACGTCCTCGAGCTGTCCACCGACGAGGGGCCGGTCGCCTGGCAGGGCTACGGGCTCGCCCTCGCCGTCTGGCCGGGGCACCCCTCCCGGGCCGACGAGCTGGCCGAGCGCCTGGCCCGCGGGCACGTCTTCAACAAGTTCGGCCAGCTGCGCGGCGGCAACACCACCGCGCGCAAGCGCGACGTCCTCGACCTCTACGAGGAGGTCGCCGCCGTCGTCGCCGCGCGCACCGGCCACCAGCTCATGCCCTTCTACGGCAACCTCCTCGGGGCGATCCGCGAGCACGACTTCCTGCCCCACGACGTCGGCGGCTTCGACGTCGCGTTCCTCTCCGAGTCCGCGAGCCCCGAGGGGGTGCGCTCGGACGTCCTCGCGGTCTGCGAGGCGCTCGTCGACGCCGGCTACGACCTCACGATGGAGCCGTTCAGCGCGATGGTGCGCCGGCGCGGCGCCACCCCGCTGCTCGTCGACATCAACTACTGCTGGGTCGGCGAGGACGGCGGGCTCGGCATGTCCTACGGCTGGCGCTACGCGCCGGTCACCGACCTCGCGACGTTCCGGGCGCCGCGCCGGGCGGCGCTGGCCGACCGGCTCGTGCCGGTGCCCGCCAACGCCGAGGCGGTGCTCGAGCAGATCTACGGCCCCGGCTGGCTCGTGCCCGACCAGGGCTTCCAGCTCGCCGTCGGCCTCCAGCGCGACGAGCGCTACCTGCTCTCCTGGCCCGAGCGCGAGGCCCTCGCCGCGCGCGACCCCGACCGCGTGCACCTCAAGGGCGACCCCGAGGCGCGCTGAGGCCGCCACGGTCGCAGTCCGCGGGGCGCCGGCGTCGTGGCGCCAGGCTCAGCGCACGCGCGCGAGCAGCCGCACGAGCCCGTCGCGGTCGTAGGCGACGGGGTTGTTGCCGAGCCGTTCGACGTTGACGCTGCCGGCGAGCGCGGCGAGCTCCTCCTGCCCCCCGACGCCGACGTCGCGCAGGCGCGTGTCGAGCCCGAGCCGCTCGAGCAGCGCGTGCCAGCGGGCGTGGGCGGCGAGCCCGTCGGCGGCGTCGAGCGCGGCGAGGATCTCACCCATCGCCCCGGCGTGCTCAGCAGGGTCGACACCCGGCTGGAGCGCGGAGGGCCGGGCGTCGGCGTGATCGGCGAGGAAGGCCCCGAGGGTCAGCGCGACGGCGTGACCGTGGCTGACCCCGTAGCGCTTCGTGATCGCGTAGGACAGGGCGTGCGCCGCGGTGGTCTTCGAGACGTCGATTGCCCGGCCCGCGAGGTGGCTGCCCAGCGTCATCCCCCGCGCGCTACGGTCGTCGGCGTCGGCGACGAACCCCTCGATCGAGCGCAGCGCGAGGCCGAGCCCGCGGCGGGCGAAACGCCGGCTCGCCGCCGTCGCGCCCGTCGCCCAGAGGCTCTCGATCGCCTGGGAGACCGCGTCGACACCCGAGGTCGCACGCTGGTAGGCGCTGCCCGACCTCGTGAGCGTGGGGTCGAGGACGACCGCGTCGGCGCGCATCGCCGGTCCGGCGATGGAGTGCTTGGCCTCGCCGACGTAGACGACGGCGAAGTGCGTGGCCTCCGCACCCGACCCGCTCGTCGTCGGGGCGAGGACGAGGCGTGCGGCCCGGCTCGCAGCCGGCCGGCCGGCCTCGACCGCGGCGACGGTGCCGGCCGGCTCCACGTCGTGGTAGCCGGCGACGAGCTTGGCCATGTCGAGGACGCTGCCGCCACCGATCGCGACGATGACGTCAGGGCTCAACCTCCGGTTGAGGTCGAGGCCGACGGCGAGGTCGGCGCTGTCGGTGTTCGTCGCGAAGTCGGCCCAGCGCTCGACGCGGGCGTGCGCCTCGAGCGCCGGCATGACCGCCGAGGCCCCGGAGGCCTCGAACGATCCCCGGCCGGTCAGCAGCAGGACCCTCTGCGCCCCGAGGTCGCGCAGGATCGCCGGCAGCCGCGTGATCGCGCCGGGCCCGTAGGCCATCGTCGGCGCCGCCGACCTCCCAGGTTCTGGCAGAGGCAGTCCCGCCACGCTGCTCACGCCTCGCCGAGGGCGTCCATGAAGGCCCGCTTCGCCTCGGCGGGGGTGCGGGTCGGCCGGCCGATCCCCTCCCGGTTGCCAGGCCTGACCCGCAGCTCGAGCAGGGCGGGCCCCCCGGCCCCACGCAGCGCAGCGACCGCCTCGGGCAGGTCGGCGGGGTCGCTCGTCGCCGCGGCGTGGCGGTAGCCGACCGCCCTCGCGACGGTCGGGATGTCGACGACGCTGATCGAGGTCGGCTGTCCGCCGACGGAGTCGTGGGTCCCGTTGTTGAAGACGAGATGGAAGAAGTTGGAGGGTGCGTGGTCGCCGGCGACGGCGAGCGTGCCGAGGTGCATGAGCAGCGCGCCGTCACCGTCGAAGCACCACACCTCCCGGGAGGGCTCGGCCTGGGCGACGCCGAGGGCGATGGAGCTCGCATGGCCCATCCCCCCGACGGTGAGGAAGTCCCCGGAGGCGTCCTCGCCGGTGTCCACCCGGTGCTCGAAGAGCTCACGGCTGAGCATCCCCGTCGTGGAGATGATGAGCGCGTCGTCGCCGACCGCGGCGACGGCGGCCTTGAGCGCGTCCTCACGGCTGGCCAGGCCCTGACCCGCCGCGGCATCGCCGAGGTCGACGTCGGCGGCAGCGAAGGTGCCCTTCTCGACGACGATCGCGTAGGGCGTCGAGTCGGCGCGGGCGGTGGCCACCGCCTCGCGCAGGCACGCCGCGGCCGCGTCGGCCTCGCGGGGCAGCACCGCCCAGGGGACCTCCATCGCGTCGAGCATCGCCGGCATGACCCGGCCCTGCTTGACGTGCTGCGGCTCGTCCTTGACCCCCGGCTGGCCGCGCCAGCCGATGACGAGGAGCATCGGCACGCCGTAGACCTCGGGGTCGGCGAGCGAGAGCAGCGGGTTGATGAGGTTGCCGAAGCCGGAGTTCTGGAGGTAGACGACGCCCGGGTCACCGGTGCGCAGGTAGTGGCCCATCGCCAGCGCCACCGCCGCGCCCTCGTTGGCGGTGATGACGTGGCGCTCACGCGGCAGCGTCGCCATGACGTGCTTGCCGAACTCCTTGAGGAGGCTGTCGGGCACCCCGGCGTAGAAGTCGACGCCGAGGTCGGTGAGCTCCTCGACGACGCGCTGTGGGGGGATCATCGGGGTTCCTCCTGCTGCGGTGCGGACGCGCTCGCCGCGCGGGGCTGGGCGGGACTCAGCGGTTCTCGGGGATGATCGCGAGGGCCTCGGAGATCGGCGAGAGCATCTGGTCGGCCTCGAGGGAGCGGCCGTGGTGCAGGATCGACTCGGCGACCTTGCGCATGCTCGGGTAGGCCGCCCGCAGCATGTGGTTGGCGTAGATGACGACGCTCACGCCGCGGTCGGCGAGCTCCTCCTCGCTCACGTGGTTGTAGCTCGTCGGCACCGCGACGATCGGCACGTGCTTGGGGAAGTCCTCGGCGTGGCGGCAGAACTCGAAGATCTCGTCGGGCTCCTTGCGGCGGGAGTGGATCATGATCGCGTCGGCGCCGGCGTCGATGTAGGCCTGCGCGCGGGTGACGGCGTCGTCCATGCCCTTGTCGAGGATGAGGCTCTCGATGCGGGCGATGACCATGAAGTCCTCGGTGATCTGCGCCTGCTTGCCGATCGTCAGCCGCGCGGAGAAGTCCTCGATCGTCGACTGGGTCTGGGCCACGTCGGTGCCGAACAGCGAGTTGCGCTTGAGCCCCTCCTTGTCCTCGATGATCACCGCCGAGACGCCGAGGCGCTCGAGGGAGCGCACGGTGAAGACGAAGTGCTCGGGCTTGCCGCCGGTGTCGCCGTCGAAGATCAGCGGCTTCGTCGTGACCTCGAAGATGTCGTTGACGTTCTGCAGCCGCGCGGAGATGTCGACCGCCTCGATGTCGGGCTTGCCGCGCGAGGTCGAGTCGGTCAGCGACGAGGACCACATCGCGTCGAACTCGACACGCCGGCCGTCGCGGTCGACCTCGGTCGTCTCGGCGATGAGCCCGGTCAGCCCGTTGTGCGCCTCGAGCGCACGGACGATCGGCTTGGTCTCGATGAGACGGCGCAGCCGACCCATCCGGACCTCCGGGGTCGTGCCGATCTGCCGCACCGAGGCGTTGAGCTGGCTCGAGCTGATGCCCTGGGTGTAGGGGACCTCGATGAGCTCGCCGCCCCATTCGCGCAGCGCGTCGATGGCCCGCTGGCGCGTCTCGCGCTGCACGCCGGTGCGCCAGTCGTCGCCGTGGACGACGTAGTCGGGCTCGAGCGCGCGGAGGTTGGGCACGTAGTCGAGCGTCTCCTGGGGCACGACACGGCTCACCGGCTTGAGCGACTCGACGACGGCCTTGCGCTGCTCGTAGGTCATGTGCGGCAGCCGCTTGTAGCTCGCGATCGCCGCGTCGGTGAGCAGGCCGACGGTCACCTCCCCGAGCTCGCCGGCCCGCTCGAGGATGTTGATGTGGCCCGGGTGGATGAGGTCGGCGCTCATCCCCACGTAGACGCTTGGCGCGGCGCTCATCGCT
>SLNF01000308.1 GCA_007133145.1 Nitriliruptorales bacterium | reverse complement strand
CGCGGCGCGGCGATCCTGCACCGGCGTCGCCCCGGCGAGCTCACCGTCGAGGTGCGCCGCGGCGAGCGCGGCACGACCGTCGACACCGTCGTCGACGACGTCCCCTTCCTGCTGTCGACCGTGGCCTCGACACTGCAGCGCCGGCGCCACGCCGTCGACACCCTCCTCCATCCCGTGATCGGCGTCGAGCGGGACGACGACGGGGTGCTCACCGGGGTCGCACCGGCGCGCGCGGACCTGCCGCGCGAGTCGTGGATCCACGCCGAGCTGCCGCTGCGGCTGTCGGACGCCGCGGTCGAGGCGCTGCGGGGCGAGCTCGTCGACGGGCTCGACAGCGCCCGCCGGGTCGAGGCCGACCTCGCCGAGATGCGCACGCGCCTCGTCGAGCTCAGCGCCTCCTACCGTGAGCTGCTCACCGACGGCTACCGCGAGTCGCCGTGGGAGCTCGCCCGCCTCGTCGACTGGCTGCTCGCCGACCGGCTCATCATCCTCGCCGTCGGCGACATGCGCCCCGACGGCACCCCCGTCGAGGGCAGCGGCCACGGGCTGCTCGCACGGGGGCCCGTCGAGACGCTCATCGTCCCCCGTCGCCGTGACGCCCTGCTGCGGGTGGGACGCAGCGCCCGGCCCAGCGTCGTCCACCGCGCCGAGCGCATGGTCGAGCTGCGCTTCGCCACGAGCCCCGAGGGCATCGAGCGCCGCGTCATCGGCCTGTTCTCCCCTGAGGCGTTCGCCGAGTCCGTCGAGGACGTCCCCGTGGCGCGGCGCCACTTCGAGCAGATCCTCGCCGCCGAGGACCTCGTCGAGGGCAGCCACGACGCACGGCTGCTCACCGAGCTCTTCAGCTCCCTGCCGCTGCACGAGCAGCTCGCCGCCGACCCCGAGGGGCTGCGCGCGGCGCTCGTGCCGCTGCTCGCCGAGGAGGAGCGGGTCGCCACGGCGGTGCGCTATCTCGCCGCGGACCCTGACCGCGAGGTCGTCGTGCTCGTCCACCTCGCGAAGGAGCGCTTCGACCCCGTCGTGCGCGAGCGCATGCAGGAGCACCTGCGCCGTCGCCTCGCCGCCCACGACGTCGACTACCACCTGTCGATGACCTCGAGCGAGGCGGTGCTGCTGCACTTCATCGCCCATCCGCCGCCGGGTGGACGGCTCGCCTCGCCTCGCATCGACGAGCTGCGCGCCGAGCTCGTCGGCCTCGCGCGCACCTGGGACGACCGCGTCGGCGCGGCGCTCACCCAGACCCACGGACGCGCGCAGGGTGCCGACCTCGCGCGGGAGTGGCTGTCGCGCTTCGGCCCCGGCTACCGCGAGCTCGTCGGCCCCGCCGAGGCCGTGGCCGACCTCCGCGAGCTCGTCGCGCTCGTCGACGGCGGGGAGGCGCGCCGCATGCGGCTGCTTCCCGCAGCCGACGGAGGGCTGCGCGCGAAGCTCTACGTGCGTGGCGGCGGCATCGAGCTCTCCCAGCTCGTGCCGGTCCTCGAGAGCCTCGGCCTCGTCGTCGTCGACGAGCGCCCCCACGCCGTCGAGGGAGTCGGCACGATCCACGACGTCCTCCTGCGCCTCGGTGCGGACATGCCGCCGGCCGCCGAGCTCGCCTCGCGGGGCGGCGACGCCGCGGCGACCGCGCTCGCGGTGCTCGCCGGCGATGCCGAGGGGGATGACCTCAACCGCCTTGTCCTGCTCACCGGCCTCGACTGGCGCGACGTCGCGCTGCTGCGGGCGTTGCGGCGCTTCCGCCGCCAGCTCGGCACGGGCTTCACCGAGTCCTACCAGAACGCCGCGCTCGCCGAGCACGCACCGGTCGCCGAGGCGCTCGTCGCGCTCTTCGACGCCCGCCTCGACCCCGCGAGGGGCGACGGCGAGGTCGCCGCGGCCCGCGAGGCCGTCGAGGCCCGCCTCGCCGCGGTGACCCGCCTCGACCAGGACCGCATCCTGCGCGGCTACCTCGGCCTCGTCGAGGCGACGCTGCGCACGAACCGCTATGTCGACCCCGCTCCCGCCGCCCTCGCACTCAAGCTCGACAGCGGGGCGGTGCCCGGTGTCGGCAAGCCGGTGCCCCACGTCGAGGCCTTCGTCTACGCCCCCGCCTTCGAGGGGGTGCACCTGCGCGGCGGCCCGGTCGCGCGCGGCGGGCTGCGCCACTCCGACCGCCGCGAGGACGTGCGCGCCGAGGTGCTCGACCTCATGAAGGCGCAGATGACGAAGAACGCCCTCATCGTCCCCGTCGGCGCCAAGGGCGGGTTCGTGCTCAAGGGCGCGGGGGCCGCCGGCCACGAGGAGGTCCGCGAGGCCTACGAGGCCTTCATCGGCGCGCTGCTCGACCTCACCGACGACGTCGAGGGCGGCGAGGTCGTGAGCCCGCCGGGCGTGCGCCCCGCCGACGGACCCGACCCCTACCTCGTCGTCGCCCCCGACCGTGGCACCGGCCGCTTCAGCGACGTCGCCAACGTCATCGCCGTCCGGCGCGGCTTCTGGCTCGACGACGCCTTCGCCTCCGGAGGCTCCCGCGGCTACGACCACAAGGGGATGGGGATCACCGCGCGAGGGGCGTGGGTGGCCGTGCGGCGGCACTTCGCCGAGCTCGGCATCGACGTCGACACCGAGCCGGTCTCCGTCGTCGGCATCGGCGACATGTCCGGTGACGTCTTCGGCAACGCGATGCTCGAGAGCCGGGCGCTGCGCCTCGTCGGTGCGTTCGACCACCGCGACGTCTTCCTCGATCCCGATCCCGACCCTTTGCGGGCCCATGCCGAGCGTGAGCGCCTCGCCGGCCTGCCGGGCTCCTCCTGGCAGGACTACGACCGCGACGTCCTGTCCGCCGGCGGCGGGGTGTTCTCGCGCGAGAGCAAGGCCATCCCGTTGAGCGAGGAGGTGCGCGCGCTGCTGCGCGTCGACGCCGAGGCGCTCAGCCCACCCGAGGTCATCCGCGCGCTGCTCGCCGCGCAGGTCGACCTCCTCTTCGCCGGCGGGATCGGCACCTACGTCAAGGCGGCCGACGAGACCCACGCCGAGGTCGCCGACCGCGCGAACGACGGCGTGCGCGTCGACGCCGGGCGCCTCTCGGCGCGCGTGATCGGCGAGGGCGCGAACCTCGCGCTGACCCAGCGGGCGCGCATCGCCTACAGCCGGCGCGGCGGGCGCTGCAACACCGACGCGATCGACAACGCCGCGGGCGTGGCCACGAGCGACCTCGAGGTCAACCTCAAGATCCTCCTCGTCGCGGCGATCGCCGAGGAGCGCCTCGCCGAGGACGAGCGCGATGCCGTCCTGCTCGGCGCCGAGGACGAGGTCGCCGCACGGGTCCTCGACGACTGCGACCGTCAGACGCGGGCACTCTCGCGGGAGCTCCTGCGCAGCCCCGGTGGCCTCGAGGGCTACGAGGACCTCATGGCCGACCTCGAGGAGGCCGGCCGCCTCGACCGTGAGGTCGAGGGCCTGCCCTCGAGCGCGGAGCTCGCGCGCCGTGGCGACGCTGGCGCGGGGCTGACCCGTCCCGAGCTCGCCCAGTTGCTCGCCTACGCCAAGCTCGACCTGCGCGACGCGGTGCTCGGGAGCGAGCTGCCCGAGGACCCCGAGACCGACGGGCTGCTCTTCGCCTACTTCCCCTCCTTCGTCGCCGAGCGCTACGGCGACCTCGCCCGCGGGCACCGGCTGCGCCGTGAGCTCGTCGCCACACGGCTCGCCGGCGCGGTCATCGACGACATGGGCATCACCTGGGCCCGGCGGCTGTCCGACGAGCTCGGCGTCGAACTCTCAGAGGCCGCGGCGGCCTACCAGGTCGCGCGCTCGGTCGTCGACGCCGGTCGGCGCTGGGACGCGATCGCCGAGCTCGGCAGCGAGGTCGATGCCGCCGCCGCGCTCGAGCTCGACGCCGAGGTCCGCGCGGTCGTCGATGCGTGTGCGCGCGCCTACCTCCGGCAGGGGCTCGCCGCCCTCGGCGAGGCGATCGCCGCGGACCGACCCGCCGCCGACGAGGTCGCCGCGACCCACGGCGACGTCGACGTGCGCCGGCGCACCGGCCTCGTGCGCCGCTGGGTCGACGCCGGGGTGCCCCGAGGGCTGGCCGAGGACGTCGCGGCGCTGCACGCCCTCGAGATCCTGCCCGACGTCGCCGCGCTCTCGCGACGGCGCCACGCCGCGCCCGGGGCGATCGCCTCGGCCTTCGCCGCGGCCAGCGGCGCGCTGCCGGTCGACCGGCTCGACGCCCTCCTCGACGCCACTGCGGTCTCGGGGCGCTGGAGCCGCTGGCAGCGTGAGGGCCTCGCCGAGGAGCTGCGGCGCGCGCGCCGCGGGGCGGTGGCCTCGGCGCTGCGGGAGGCCGACGGCGAGGACCCGCTGACGGCGATGCGGACCTGGCTCGAGCGTCATCGCACGGGGCTCGACCGCGTCGAGCGGCTCCTCGCCGACCTCGGCGGGGCCGAGGACGAGCTCGTCGGCCTCGCCGTCGCGGTGCGGGCGCTGCGGGAGGTCACCGGCTGAGCGCCGGTGACGGCCGCCCGCTCAGCGACGGTGGTCGGCGCCGACGTAGTAGCGGCGGTTCTTGCCGGTGTAGATCTGCCGCGGCCGGCCGATGCGGGTGTCGGGGTCGGCGATCATCTCGCGCCACTGGGCGATCCAGCCGGGCAGGCGCCCGAGGGCGAAGAGCACGGGGAACATCGGCACGGGGATGCCCATCGCGCGGTAGATGAGCCCCGAGTAGAAGTCGACGTTGGGGTAGAGCTTGCGCTCGATGAAGTACTCGTCGGACAGCGCGGCCTCCTCGAGCT
>SLNF01000063.1 GCA_007133145.1 Nitriliruptorales bacterium | reverse complement strand
GATCGAGGGGCTCGCGGCGTTCTTCCTCGAGTCGACGTTCCTCGGGCTCTGGATCTTCGGATGGAGCCGCCTGCCCAAGGGCGTGCACCTCGCGACGATCTGGCTCGTCGCCCTCGGCACGTGGCTGTCGGCCTACTTCATCCTCGCGGCGAACTCGTGGATGCAGAACCCCGTCGGCTTCCGCATCAACGAGGAGCTCGGACGCGCCGAGCTCGACAGCTTCTCGGCGGTGCTCACGAACTCCAACCTCTTCGTGCAGTTCCAGCACACGATCCTCGCCGCGCTGCTGACCGCCGCGGTCTTCGTCCTCGGCGTCTGCGGCTACCACCTCCTCAAGGGCAACGACGTCGAGGTCTTCCGCCCTGCCGCCGTCATCGCGCTCGTCATCATGCTCGCGTCCTCGCTCGGGACCGCCTGGGCGGGCCACAGCCAGGCGCAGCTCAAGACCGAGCAGCAGCCGATGAAGATCGCCGCGGCCGAGGCGCTCTATGAGACCGAGGCGCCGGCGAGCTACTCGCTGTTCGCCGTCGGGCCGCTCGACGGCTCGCGGACGTACTTCAACCTCACCCTGCCCTACCTCCTGTCGGTGCTCGCGACGAACACCATCGACGGCGAGGTCGTCGGCATGAACGACCTGCAGGAGCTGTACGAGGAGGAGTACGGCCCGGGCGACTACGTGCCGAACGTGCCGGTCCTCTACTGGACGTTCCGCATCATGGTCGGCATCGGCACCCTGCTCATCGCCGTGGCCGCCGTCGGGCTCTACCTCGTGCGCCGCAAGCGGCTCGAGCACAGCCGATGGTTCCTCAAGGCCTCGGTCCCGCTCATCGTCCTGCCGTTCGTGGCCAACTCCGCCGGATGGATCTTCACCGAGATGGGCCGCCAGCCCTGGGTCGTGCAGGAGGTGCTGCTCACCGCCGACGGCGTGAGCCCGACGGTCTCGGCGGGCAACGTCCTGACCTCCCTGCTCGCGTTCGTCGCGATCTACGGCGTGCTCATCGTCGTCGAGGTGGGGCTGCTCCTCTACTACGGCCGCAAGGGCCTCACCGACGAGCGCACGGCGGAGGACGTCGGCGCCTCCCTCCAGTACTAGACGGGGCTCGCCATGGACTTCTGGAACCTCGAGACGCTGTGGTTCACCCTCATCGCCGTCCTCTGGCTCGGCTACTTCTTCCTCGAGGGGTTCGACTTCGGCGTCGGCACCCTGCTGCCGTTCCTCTCGAAGGACGATGTCGACCGGCGGGTGATGATCAACACCATCGGCCCGGTGTGGGACGCCAACGAGGTGTGGTTGCTCGTCGCCGGCGGCGCGATGTTCGCGGCGTTCCCCGAGTGGTATGCGACGTTGTTCAGCGGGTTCTACCTCGCGCTGCTGCTCATCCTCCTCGCGCTCATCGCCCGCGGGGTCGCCTTCGAGTTCCGTGGCAAGCGCGACAGTGAACGCTGGCGTGCGCGCTGGGACCAGGCGATCTTCTGGGGCTCGGCGATCCCGGCGCTGCTGTGGGGCGTGGCCTTCGGGTCGATCCTCCGCGGCACGCCGATCGACGCCTCGGGGGAGTACGTCGGGACGTTCTTCGACCTCCTGCATCCCTACGCCCTGCTCGGCGGGCTCATGACGCTGTCGCTGTTCACCCTCCACGGCGCGGTGTTCCTCACCTTGAAGACCGAGGGCGAGATCACCGACCGGGCGCGTGCCTACGCCCGGCGCATCTGGTGGCCGGCCGCGGCGACGACGCTCGGCTTCCTGTCGTGGAGCTACTACACCGCCTCGACGACCGGTGACCGCGGTGTCGTGCCCGACTTCGTGCCGATCACCGCGCTGGCCGCGGTCCTCGTCGTCTCGTGGCTGCTCGCCGAGAAGCTCGACGGCTGGGCGTTCCTCGCCACCGGCGTCGGGATCGTCCTCACGATGGCGACGGTCTTCCTCAACCTCTACCCGCGGGTCATGGTCTCCTCGATCGACCCCGACTTCAGCCTCACGATCTTCAACGCGAGTTCGACGACGTACACGCTCACGATCATGAGCTGGGTCGCGCTCGTGATGACGCCTGTCGTCATCGCCTACCAGGCGTGGAGCTACTGGGTCTTCCGCAAGCGCGTGAGCCGTGACCAGTTCGTCAGCGCGTCGACGGTGGCCGGCGACGAGGGTGCGGAGGAGGCCGGGGCAGGCTCGTGAAGCCGCTCGACCCGCGCCTGCTGCGCCGCGCGCGGTCGATACGGTCCTTCCTCGCGCTCACCGTCGTCCTCGGGCTGGCGACCGCGGTCGTCGTCATCGTCGGGGCGACCGCGCTCGCCGAGATCGTCGCCGGGGCCTTCGTCGGGGGCCTCGGCCTCGGTGACCTCACCGGTGCCCTCGGCCTGCTCGCCCTCGCCGTGCTCGCGCGGGCGGGCCTGGCCTGGGGCAGCGGGGTCGCGAGCCAGCGCGCCTCGGCGCGGGTGAAGTCTGAGCTGCGCCAGGGACTGCTCGGTCGTGTCGCCAGCGACGGGCCCGTCGCCCTCGCAGGGCGGAGCCGCGGTGCCCTCGCGATCACCGCGACGAGGGGCGTCGACGCGCTCGACGCCTACTTCTCGCGCTACCTGCCCCAGCTCGCCCTCGCCGGTCTCGTCCCGCTGCTCGCGGTGGCGTGGATCTGGCCGCGGGACCCCGTCTCCGTCGGCATCCTCGCCCTGACCCTGCCGACGATCCCCCTCTTCATGGTCCTCATCGGGCTTGCCGCGCGAGGGCGGACGAGGCGGCAGTGGCGGGCGCTGTCGACCCTCGGGCGCCACTTCCTCGACGTCCTGGCGGGCCTGCCGACGCTGAAGGCCCACGGCCGGGCCGAGCGCCAGCGCGGCGAGATCGCCCGGGTCACCGACGACCTCAGGCGCCGGACGCTGCGCACGCTGCGGGTGGCGTTCCTGTCGTCGGGCTGGCTCGAGCTCATGGCGATGATCGGCGTGGCGATGCTCGCCGTCGGCATCGGGTTGCGGCTGCTCGAGGGCACGATCGACTTCGAGACGGGGCTCGCGATCCTCATCCTCGCCCCCGAGATCTACCTGCCCCTGCGCACGCTCGGCCAGCAGTTCCACGCCTCGACCGAGGGACTCGAGGTCGCCTCGGAGCTGCTCGACGTCCTCGAGGCGCCGGCGCCGGCCGCCGGCGGCCGCGCCACCCCGCCCGATGCCGGGGCGGTCACGGTGCGCCTCGAGGCCGTCGGCTACGCCTACCCGGGGCGGCAGGAGGCCGCCCTCGACGGCGTCGACCTCACGATCCACCCGGGTGAGCACCTCGCGCTCGTGGGCCCGACCGGCGCGGGCAAGTCGACGCTCCTCAGCCTCCTGCTCGGCTTCGCCACGCCGGACGCGGGACGGCTCACGCTCCTCGAGCCTGGCCGCGAGGGGGTCGACCTCGGCGACGTCGACCTCGAGGCGTGGCGTGCCCAGCTCGCCTGGGTGCCCCAACGCCCGCACCTGCTCGCCGGCTCGCTCGCCGCCAACGTCCGGCTCGCCGCGCCACAGGCCGACGACGCGGCGGTGGCCCGGGCGCTCGCCGACGCCGGCGCCGACTTCGTCGACGATCTGCCGGCGGGGGCCGGGACGTTGCTCGGTGAGCGCGGCGTGGGGCTGTCGGCGGGGCAGCGTCGCCGCCTCGCCCTCGCCCGGGCGTTCCTGCGCGACGCCCGGCTCGTCCTGCTCGACGAGCCCACCGCCGACCTCGACGTCGACAGCGAAGAGGGGGTGCGCGGCGCGCTCGCGCGGCTCGCCGTCGGACGCACCCTCGTCGTCGTCACCCACCGCCTCGCCCTCGCCGAGCGCGCCGACCGCGTCGTGGTGCTGCGCGACGGCCGGGTCGTCGAGCAGGGCCCGCCTGGCCGTCTCGCCGTCGCGGGCGGACCCTACGCCGAGCTGCGCGCCGGCTCGGGCGTGGGAGGGGCGCGATGAGCGACCGGCAGGTCCTCGGCCGGCTCCTACGCCTCGCGCGCCCCGAGCGAGGACGGCTCGCGCTGTCGATGGTGCTCGGCTTCGCGACGATCGGCGCGAGCATCGGCCTCATGGCGACCTCGGGGTTCCTCATCTCCTTCGCCGCACTGCGGCCGCCGATCCTCGAGCTGCTCGCCGCCGTCGTCGGGGTGCGGGCCTTCGGCGTGAGCCGCGGGGTGCTGCGCTACCTCGAGCGCCTCGTGAGCCACGACGCGGCGTTCCGCCTCCTCGCCGACCTGCGCGTCGCCGTCTACGAGCGGCTCGAGGCGCTCGCGCCCGCCGGGCTCGAGCGGCGCCGGCGCGGTGATCTGCTCAGCCGCCTCGTCGACGACGTTGACGAGTTGCAGACGGTCTTCATTCGCGGCATCGCCCCGCCCGTCGTCGCCGTCGGCGTGCTCGTGCTCGCCTCCGGCCTCCTCACGGTCTTCCTGCCGACCGCCGCGCTCGTGCTCGCCGCGGCGCTGCTCGGTGGTGGGGTGGGCCTGAGCGTGCTCGCACTGCGGCTCGGCCGTGCGTCGCACACCCGGCTCTCCGCGGCGCGCGGCCTGCTCGCCACCGAGGTCGTCGACCTGCTCGAGGGCGCCGGCGAGCTGCTGGCCTACGGCCGCCTCGACGACGCCCTCGCCGAGGTCGCCGCCGCCGACGCCGAGCTCGTCACGCTCGAGCGCGCTGGCGCGTGGCGTGCGGGGCTCGTCTCCGCCCTCGGCACGCTCATCTCCGGTGGCGCGGTGTGGCTCGTCGCCGCCGTCGGGGTCCCCGCGGTCGCCGCGGGCGACCTCGCCGGCTATCACCTCGCCCTCGTCGTGCTCACCGCGATGGCCGCCT
>SLNF01000013.1 GCA_007133145.1 Nitriliruptorales bacterium | reverse complement strand
CTGGCGCGCCCCGCGGTGTGGGCTATGTCGTCGCCTCCTCCGCGGCGCCCGCCCCGGCCGGGGGCGGCGCCGCGCACCGGGCGGAATCCGAGGGGGCATGACCGCGCGGGTGCTCGCCCTCGTCGGCCCGACCGCGGCCGGCAAGTCGACGATCGCCCTCGAGACCGCCGAGGCCCTCGGCGCCGAGATCGTCGCCGTCGATGCCTTCACCGTCTACCGGGGCATGGACGTCGGCACCGCCAAGCCCGACGCTGCCGCACGCGCCCGCGTGCCGCACCACGGGCTCGACCTCCTCGAGCCCGAGGAGGAGTGCTCGGTGGAGTGGTTCCAGAGCCGGGCGCGCGCGGCCATCGACGAGGTCCTCGCCCGCGGGCGCCTGCCGCTGCTCGTCGGCGGCTCGGGCCTGTACTTCCGCGCCGCCGTCGACGACCTGGCCTTCCCGCCGACCGATGCCGCCGTGCGCGACCGTCTGCTCGCGGCGCACCGCGACGATCCCCGCGCCGCGCACGCCGACCTCGCGCGCGCCGATCCCCAGGCGGCCGCGCGCATCGACCCGGAGAACCTCCGACGGACGGTGCGCGCGCTCGAGGTGCGCGAGCTCACCGGCCAGCCGTTCTCGGCCTGGCGCACCGCGTGGGAGACCTACGAGGCGATCTACCCCGGTCTCGTCGTCGTCGGCGTCGAGCGCGACCGCCGCGACCTCGCAGCACGCATCGGCGCCCGGGTCGAGGTGATGCACGCCGAGGGGTTGTTCGACGAGGCGCGGGCTCTCGCCGACCGCGCGCTCTCCCGCACCGCCCGGCAGGCGATCGGCTACGCCGAGGCCTTCGCGCACCTCGCCGGTGAGCTCACCGTCGAGCAGGCCCTCGACCGGATCGCCGTGCGCACCCGCCGCTTCGCCGCGCGCCAGCAACGCTGGTTCGCCGCCGACCCCCGGGTAGCATGGCATGACGCCCGGAGCGCCGCCGACGCGCTGCGCCGAGCCGGGCAGGAGGGACGACCCGCCTGATGGAGTTCACGAAGGTCCACGGGACCGGCAACGACTTCCTCCTGCTGCCCGACCCCGATGACGCGCTGGCCTTGACGCCGGCGCTCGTGCGCGCGCTCTGCGACCGTCATCGCGGTCTCGGTGCCGACGGGGTCATCCGCGTCGCTCCCGCGCGCGAAGGCGTGGCCGGCGACGTGTTCATGGACTACCGCAACGCCGACGGCTCGCTCGCCGAGATGTGCGGCAACGGGGTGCGCTGCGTCGCGAAGTACGTCGCCGATCGTGGCCACGTCAGCGATCGGGTGCGCGTGGACACCCGGGCCGGCGTCAGGGACGTGGTGGTCACGCGCTGGCACGAGGACGGCACCGCTGCGGAGCTGCGGGTCGACCTGGGGCCCCCCGTCGGCATCGACTCGGCGCGCATTGACCTCAATGGCGCCGGCGACATCGAGCTCACGACGCTGTCGATGGGCAACCCGCACGCCGTCATCGTCATGGGCGATCCGACCGCGGCGCCTCTCGCGGAGTGGGCGCGGGCGATCAACGCCGATCCGCGCTTCCCCGAAGGAGTCAACGTCGAGGCGATCGGCGTGCCCCGCCTCGACCGCGTCGAGGGCCGGATCTATGAGCGCGGCGTCGGCGAGACGCTCGCATCGGGCAGCGGCGCCGCGGCGATGGCCGTCGCCGCCCACGTCCGCGGGCTCGCCACCCGCGAGGTCACCGTCGCCCTGCCGGGCGGCCCGCTCGACATCGCCTGGCACGACGAGGGGCTCACCGTGACCGGGCCCGCCGTCGAGGTCGCCCACGGCGTCCTCGACGCTGCCTGGTTGCGGGCGGTGGAGGCCCCTTCGTGACCGAGGCGCGTGAGCAGGACGAGGCCTCGCTCGAGCTCTCGCGTGCCGCCCGGCGTCGTGCCGAGGCGCAGCGCATCCGCGACGACGCCCCGCAGGAGGGCGTGGCGATCTTCCGCCCGGTCGAGCAGGCGGTGCTCGTCGCGATCGCACCCCCCGAGCGCACGCGCGCGCAGGTCGAGGCCGGCCTCGACGAGCTCGCGCTGCTGCTCGACACCGCCGGCGGCACGCCGGTCGGGCGCGTCGTCCAGCGCCGCCACCGGCCCGACGTGGCGACCTTCATCGGTCGCGGCAAGATCCACGAGCTCGCCGACCTCTGCGCCGAGCTCGGCGCTGACGCGGCGATCTTCGATGACGAGCTCACCCCCGCGCAGCAGCGCAACCTCGAGGAGCGCCTCGGGGTCAAGGTCCTCGACCGCACGATCGTCATCCTCGACATCTTCGCCCAGCACGCCTCCTCCCGTGAGGGCAAGGCCCAGGTCGAGCTCGCGCAGCTGTCCTACCTCCTGCCGCGGCTGCGGGGGTGGGGCGAGGCGCTGTCGCGGCTCGGTGGCGGCATCGGCACCCGCGGCCCGGGGGAGTCCCAGCTCGAGGTGGACCGGCGCAAGCTCAACCGCCGCATCGCGAAGTTGCGCCGTGACCTCGAGGAGTTCGCGCGCGCCCGGCGTCGCAAGAGCGCGGTCCGCTCCCGCCGGGCCGTGCCCACCGTCGCGCTCGTCGGCTACACCAACGCCGGCAAGTCGACGCTGCTCAACGCGCTCGCCGACGCCGACCTCCACGTCGCCGACCAGCTCTTCGCCACGCTCGACACGACGGCACGCAAGGTGCCCCTGCCGGACGCGCGGACGGTCGTGGTGACCGACACGGTCGGCTTCGTGCAGAAGCTGCCCACCGATCTCGTCGAGGCGTTCAAGTCCACGCTCGAGGAGACCACCGAGGCGGACCTCCTCCTCCACGTCGTCGACGCCGCCCACGACGACGTGGACGCGCAGATCACCGCGGTGGAGAGCGTCCTCACCGACATCGGGGCCGGCGGGGTGCCCTCGGTGCTCGTCCTCAACAAGGCCGACATCGCCGACGGCGGGGCGGTCGCGGCGCTGCGCCGCCGCCATCCCGACGCCGTCGTCGTCTCGGCGCGCTCCGGCGACGGCCTCGAGGCGCTGCGGGCGAGGATCAGCAAGCGCGTGCCCGCCGCGCGCCGCCGCGTCGAGGCCGTCGTGCCCTACGACCGCGGTGACCTCGTCGCCGCCGCCCACGACGACGGCGAGATCCACCTCGAGGAACACCGTGCCGACGGCACACGCCTCGTCGCCGACGTCGGCCTCGACGCCGGCCGCGCCCTCGCCCCCTACACCATCGGCACGAACCCGTGGGTCAGTGACGACGGCGAGCCCGGAGCCGAGGACCGCTAGAGGCTGCGCAGGACCGCGGTGACGCGACCGAGGATCGCCGCCTCGCTGCCGGCGGGCACGGGGATCGGCTCGTAGGCGGGGTTGGCGGGGTCGAGGAAGACCTCGCCGCCCGGCGTGCGACGGAAGAACTTCACCGTCGCCTCGCCGTCGATGAGCGCGGCGCACATCTCACCCTGCTCGACCTTGGGCTGCTGGCGGACGACGACGAGGTCGCCGTCGAAGACCCCGGCCTCGAGCATCGAGTCGCCGCGGACGCTGAGCATGAACAGCGAGCCCTCGCCGACGAGGTCGCGGGGGAGGGGATAGCGGGCCAGAGCCTGCTCGTCGGCGATGACCGGCGCTCCCGCCGCGATGTCGCCGACGAGTGGCACCTCGCGCAGTCCCGGTGGCAGGGTCGAGGTCGGCCGCTCCTGCCCCTCGGGGACGATGACCTCGATCGCCCGCGGCAGCGTCGGATCGCGCCGCAGGTAGCCGCGGTCCTGCAGCGTCGCGAGCTGGTAGTGCACGCTCGACGTCGACTTGAGGCCGACCGCGTCGCCGATCTCGCGCACGCTCGGCGGGTATCCCCGCGCGCGCACCGCGTCGCGGACGAAGGTGAGGATCTGCAGTTGGCGCTCGGTGAGCGGTGTTTCGGCGGCCATGAGGGCTCCTCATCGACGGTGCTGAGGGCACGGTAGCCGATCGGGCCGCGGTTGGCAAACATTTGTTCGAGGTCTCGCTTGACATCGAACGTCGGTTCGAGCATCATGGGGAGCGAACAAGCGTTCGAGCAATTTCGCGGTCTCCGCGCGCGACGCCAGGAGGCGGTGCGCGGCCAGGCCGCAGAGGGAGGGACCGATGCCGGAGGGGGCGCGCCATGGCGGGACCAACAGGATCGGGCGGCGACGTGCCGCAGTGTTCAGCATCGCGCTCGGCGCCCTCGCCCTCGCGGCGGGTCCGCTCGGCGCGGCGTGGGGGGCGGACGGCGAGACGGTGGAGCCGGCCGGGGCCAGCGCCGTCGAGGGCGTCGACGTCGGCGAGGTCCTCGTGGTCGTCGCGCCCGGGGAGACGATGTGGGAGGTCGTCCTGCCACATGCCCCCGCGGGCGCCGACCCGCACGGCTTCCTCGCCGAGGTGGCCGCGCGCAACGGGGTCGATCCCGGCAGACTCGAACCGGGAACGGCGTTGCGGGTGCCCCAGCGGTGAGGTCTACGCCCCGGTCGCCGTCCCCGGGGGCTGGTGGCCCTCGTCGGGACCGGTGGCGTCCCCGTCTGCGGCCTCGGTGGCAGGCGCGTCGGCGCCGGGCCCCTGGGTGCCGAGCGTGGCGAGCTCCCGTTCGAAGTCCTCGGTCCGCGTGAAGCTCTTGTAGACGCTCGCGAAGCGCAGGTAGGCGACCTCGTGCAGCTCGCGGAGGGCGCGCAGCACCTCGAGTCCGACCGCCTCGCTGGAGACCTCGTGGCGGTGGTTGTCGCGGAGGTGGCCCTCGACCCTCGCGACGGCACGTCGTACCGCCGAGGGCGCGATCTCGAGGTTCTTCGTGGACCGGAGGATGCCGGTGGCGACCTTGTCCCGGTCGAAGAGCTCGAGCTCCCCGCTGCGTTTGCGGACCCTCAGCACCGGCTGCTCGACGCGCTCGTAGGTCGAGAAGCGTTGACCGCAGGCGCGACACGCCCGGCGACGGCGGACCGCACCCCCGTCCTCGGCGCTGCGCGAGTCGATGACGCGGTCGTCGTCGAGCCCACAGTACGGACAGCGCACGCGTTCCCGCCTCCTCTCGGTGCCCGGTGCCTGTGGATCGCCGTGGGCTCCTCCACGCGCTCGTCCACGGCGCCGACGGCGCTGTCCACGGTCCTCGACGCCCGTCCACACCCCATCCACGGCGGGACGACGAGCCATCCCATACGTCGTGCCCGGGGTGGTCCGCTCGTCCACAGGGCCACCTCGTGCGAGCGTCGCTACCCACGTCAGCGGACTGCTACCGTCACCGACGGGGCCACCATAGCCGAGGGACCATACCACAACATCTTGTGTTTAGGGGGTTCAAGCATCATGCATCTTGGGGATTTCTCCCTCACACCTGCTTGACGGCGCCCCCGCGACGAGGCAAGGTAGCGAGGCCACCACGGCAAATTACAAGCTTGGAGTTCCACCGACGGGGGCTGCGCCCAGCGAGGAGTTCACATGGTCACCACACGTCAGGCCCTGCGTGCGGTCGAGTCCAACGGCCGGACCGGACTCAGGATCGACCGGCACTTCACCACCGAAGGCGTGCACCCCTACGACGAGGTGGCGTGGGAGTCGCGTGACGCGGTGATCACCGACTGGAAGACCGGCGAGGTCGCCTTCGAGCAGCGCGACGTCGAGTTCCCCACGCCCTGGTCGCTCAACGCGACGACGATCGTCGCGCAGAAGTACTTCCGCGGGACCCTCGGCACCCCTGAGCGTGAGTCCAGCGTGCGCCACATGATCGACCGGGTCGCCGACACGATCACCCGGTGGGGCAGCGACGACGGCTACTTCGCCGACGACGCGTCCGCGCAGGTCTTCAACCACGAGCTCAAGCACCTGCTCGTCAACCAGAAGATGGCCTTCAACAGCCCGGTCTGGTTCAACTGCGGCGTCGAGGACCGCCCGCAGTGCTCGGCCTGCTTCATCCTCTCGGTCGAGGACCGGATGAGCTCGATCCTCAACTGGTACGTCGAGGAGGGCACGATCTTCAAGGGCGGCTCCGGCTCGGGGGTCAACCTCTCGAACATCCGCTCCAGCCTCGAGCCGCTGCGCGGCGGCGGGCAGGCCTCCGGCCCGGTGAGCTTCATGCGCGGCGCCGACGCCTCGGCGGGCACGATCAAGTCGGGCGGCAAGACCCGCCGTGCGGCGAAGATGGTCATCCTCGACGTCGACCACCCCGATGTCGAGGAGTTCATCTGGTGCAAGCGCAACGAGGAGATGAAGTCCCGTGCGCTCGCCGCGGCCGGTTTCGACATGAGCTTCGACAGCCCCGACTCCGCAACGATCCAGTACCAGAACGCGAACAACTCCGTGCGCGTCGACGACGAGTTCATGCGCGCCGTCGAGCAGGGCCGCGACTACGACCTCAAGGCCGTCACCACCGGCGAGACGCTCAAGACCGTCGACGCCCGCGACCTCATGGACCAGATCGCCCAGGCGGCCTGGGAGTGCGCCGACCCGGGGATGCAGTACGACACGACGATCAACGACTGGCACACCACGCCGAACGCCGGGCGCATCAACGGCTCGAACCCCTGCTCGGAGTACATGCACCTCGACAACTCCGCGTGCAACCTCGCGAGCCTCAACCTGCGCAAGTTCGAGCGGGGCGGGGTCTTCGACGTCGACGACTTCACCCGGGCGGTCGAGATCACCTTCACCGCACAGGAGATCATCGTCGGCAACTCGAGCTACCCCACCGAGCGGATCGCGGAGAACGCCCGCGCCTACCGCCAACTCGGCCTCGGCTACGCCAACCTCGGCGGCCTGCTCATGAGCCAGGGCCTGGCCTATGACTCGGACGAAGGGCGTGCCTGGGCGGGGGCGATCACCGCGCTCATGACCGGCCACGCCTACCGCACCTCCGTCGAGCTTGCCCGGGTGCAGGGTCCCTTCGAGGGCTATGAGGCCGACCGCGACGGGATGCTCCGTGTCCTCGGCAAGCACCGTGATGCCGCCGAGGCCCTCGATGACGAGCTCGCACCCGCGGGCGTCCTCGACGCCGCGCGTCGTGCGTGGCACGAGGCGGTCGAGACCGGCAGCCAGCACGGGGTCCGCAACGCCCAGGCCACGGTGCTCGCGCCGACGGGGACCATCGGGCTCATGATGGACTGCGACACCACCGGCATCGAGCCCGATCTCGGGCTCGTGAAGATGAAGAAGCTCTCCGGCGGCGGCTCGATGCGCATCGTCAACCACACCGTGCCCGCCGCCCTCGAGAACCTCGGCTACCAGCCAGAGCAGGTCGAGGCGATCGTCGCCTACATCGACAAGCACTCGACGATCGAGGGTGCGCCGGCGTTCAAGGACGAGCACCTGCCGGTCTTCGACTGCGCGATGGGCACCCGCTCGATCGCGCCGATGGGCCACGTGAAGATGATGGGCGCCGTGCAGCCGTTCATCTCCGGGGCGATCTCGAAGACGATCAACCTGCCGGAGTCGGCGACCGTCGAGGACGTCGCCGAGACCTACATGGAGGGCTGGCGCCTCGGGCTCAAGGCCGTGGCGATCTACCGCGACAACTGCAAGGTCGCGCAGCCGCTGGCGATCGCGAAGGAGGAGTCCGACGAGGCCCCGGCGGCGACGAAGGAGGAGGCCGCCGAGCGCGGTGTCACCCGCCGGCGTCTGCCCAAGCAGCGTCCGAGCCAGACGATCTCCTTCACCGTCGGTGACGCCGAGGGCTACCTCACCGCCGGCGAGTACCCCGGGGACGGCATCGGGGAGATGTTCGTCAAGCTCGGCAAGCAGGGCTCGACGCTGTCGGGGGTCATGGACGCCTTCGCCATCGCCGTGTCGATCGGCCTGCAGTACGGCGTGCCGCTCGAGGAGTTCGTGAAGAAGTTCACGAACATGCGCTTCGAGCCCGCGGGGATGACCGACGACCCCGAGGTGAAGTTCGCCTCGAGCGTGCTCGACTACATGTTCCGCCGCCTCGCGATCGAGTACCTGCCGGCCGAGACCCGTCA
Organism: Nitriliruptorales bacterium; assembly: GCA_007133145.1. Lineage (GTDB taxonomy): Bacteria > Actinomycetota > Nitriliruptoria > Euzebyales > Egibacteraceae > T1Sed10-49. Next base: position 9,018 of record SLNF01000013.1, on the reverse strand, counting down.
GGAGCTCGGGATCTACTCCCTCGAGGAGCGCAACGCCCAACTCGACGCGCAGTACGGCCCGGTGCCGGAGAAGGCCGAGGGCCCGACCATTGACGTCGAGGGCCAGACGGTCCTGCCGGTGGCCCAGGGGCGGTCGGAGATCGACGACGTCTACGGCGACGCGCCGATGTGCTTCTCCTGCGGCGTGAAGATGCAGCGCTCCGGGGCGTGCCACGTCTGCGCCCAGTGCGGCACGACGACCGGCTGCTCGTGAGGTACGTGCCGTCGAGCTTCGCCTCGGCGTTGCCGGCGGCCCGGTCGGTGCCGCGCAGCCCGTCGGCGGTCACGCGCAGGTAGCGGTGCAGGCCGGGCTTGGTGCGCAGCTTCCGGTGCTGCACCGCCCGCCGCGTGAGGCTGAGTTCAGCGCTGCCGGCGAAGCCGCCGGGCAGGTGCGCGACGAGTCGGTCGCCGATGGCGGCGTCGCGGGTGGTCCGTTGGGTCTGGTGGCAGACGACGAACCAGTCGGCAGCGGCGTCGACGGCCGCCCCGGTCACGCGCGGGCCCCCCGGCGACCCGCCGGGAACAGCCCCGCCGAGCGAGGGAGGTCTCGGCGTCGGCGGAACCCGGGCAACGGCCTGCTGCCGCACGTGCTCCCCCTGACTCGTCACGTTCCAGCCGCACTGCGGGCAGGTCGCCGGGGGCGTGACGGTCGTCGTCGGGCTCATCACCGGGAGCGACCCCGGCTGCACACGACAGCGGGACATGGCGAGGCGTGACCGGGGTGGCGTCGCGCAGGTCCTGCTCCTCGCCGCCGTCCTCGCGGTCGCGGCGCTGCTGGGGCGGCTCGCCCGCGAGTGAGCGGTCCCCGTACGGGCGAGCCGGGGACTAGTCGTCGTCGGGGACGAGGCGGATGAGTGGGACGTCGGTGTCGTCGATGGCGAGGTAGACGGCGCCGTCGTGGGGGCCGACGGCGACGTCGCGGATGCGCCAGCCTTCGTCGGCCAGGAGGGGATCTCGCTCAGCAAGATCGCCGTTGTCCTCGACGGTGAAGCGGGCGAGGTACCGGCTGGCGAGGCCGCCGACGAGGAGGTCGCCATCCCAGGCGGGGAACGCCTCGCCGGTGGAGAAGGTCATGCCGGCGGGAGGGAACCCGCCGCTGGTGCACTCCCAGGCGAACCTCGGGTCGACGGTGTCCTCACGCTCGGATGGGTGGTCACCGACGGGGTCGGTGGTGCCGTAGTGGCAGCCGGTGTGGGCGACCGGCCAGCCGAAGTTGCCGCCGGGCTCGAGGACGTTGATCTCGTCGCCGTCCCTCTCGCCGTGCTCGCTCTGCCATACCTCGCCGGTCTCGGGGTGGATGGTCATGCCCTGGACGTTGCGGTGGCCGTAGGTGTAGATCTCGTCGGCGACGTCGGGGTCGTCGATGAAGGGGTTGTCCGGGGGGATGGACCCGTCGGGTTCCAGCCGCACCGTGGTGCCGATGGTGGTGGACGGGTCTTGCGAGGGGTGGTCGTCGAAGTCCTTGCTACCGCGGTCACCGACGGTGACGAGCAGCCGCCCGTCGGGGGCGATCGCGACGCGCGAGCCATAGTGGACGGCGCTGGCCACGAACGGCTCCGCGGCGAACAGCACCTCGGCGTCGGCGAGCCGCGCGGCGTCGAGGCCCCCGTCGAGGTCGAGACGGGCGCGGGCGAGATGGGTGCTCGTCGCCCCGGACCCGTCGGAGGCCGAGTAGGTGAGGTACACCCACGCCGAGTCGGGGAAGGCAGGGTCGACCTCGATGTCGAGCAGCCCCCCCTGGCCGGAGGCGTCGACCTGCGGCACGCCGGGCACGCGCTCCACCTCGCCGGTCGCGGTGTCGACCACTGCGAGCTCCCCCCGCTTCTCGGTCACCAACAGCAACTCCGTACCCGGGACGAACGCCAACCCCCAGGGGGCGTCGAACCCCTCTGCCACCGACTCCACCACCGTCTCCGGGCCAAGCTCGCGCCAGAGCTCGTCGACGACGGCGTGGGCGACGGCGGCCGGCCCACCGGCCACCCGGACACGCTCGACACCGAGGCGGCGCAGCTCCCCGAGTGTCGCGTCGTGAAGCTCGGACCGGCGCGTCAGCAAGAGCGCCGCCTCACGGCTGACCGCCGCGGGCGCGGCCGCGAGCACGTCGGGGAAGTCCTCCCCGGTCGCGAGGTACGCCAGCTCCGGTCCGTCGAGGTCGCGGTGGGCCGACACCTCCGCGGCCGTGGCGTACCGGTCGTCGCCCTCCACACGGTGCACACGATCGACGCGGTCGGCGAGCTCGTCGGCCACGGCCGAGCTCACGGCGGCTTCCCCGCCGATGAGCACGACCTCGTCGACGCCGAGGGCCGCAAGTGCCGCCGTGGTGGCCTCGGGCAGGGTGCTCTCCCATGTGAGGAGCAGTGGTGCCTCGGCCTCGGCAGCGGCAGCCGCGCCGGTCAACGCGTCGGGGAAATCCTCGCCGGTCGCGAGGTAGGCGACCTCGGCGCTGTCGTGGAGCTCCCGGGCGACCTCGGCGGCCGTGGCGTGGCGGTCGGCGCCGCTCAGACGCTCCACGTCGTCGGCCCCGACCGCATCCGCGACGGCGGTGACGGCCGCGTCGTCGATCGCAGCCGGACCGCCGACCGCGCGCACGCGCTCGATCCCGGTGAGGGTCCCTGCCGCCTCCAGCGTCGCCTCGGGCGCGTCGTCGGGCTCGACGAGCAGCACGGGACCGGTGCCGGCAGCCGCGGCGACGAGCGCGTCAGCGAAGCCCCTGCCGCTCGTGACCCACAGCGTGTCCCCTTCGACGTGCTGCGCGAGCGCGCCGGCGGTGGCGTACCGGTCGTCGCCGGCGACGCGCGCGACGATCGCTGCCTCGCCTGCGTCGGCTGTCGCGGGCTCCCTGCTGCTCACCCCGATCGCCGCCGCCGCGGCGAGCACACCGACGATCGCGACGGCGCCGACCCACCACGGCACGGCGGACACCGTGCGCACGCTCGCCGGACGCCTCCGTTCGCTCTCCGCGCGATGGGGCATGCCGTTGCTCCTCTTCTCGGCGCCGCTGCACGTGTGGGGACCGGCGATGGCCTTGCAGGGCCGGAGGGTCGGGTCAGTCCACGGCGAAGGTCTGCTCCGCGAGCTCCCACCACCGCTCGGCGCCATCATGCGGCCAGCCGACGTTCAGTTCGACGATCTCGACGCGCCACTCGCCGGAGCGCTGGAGGACCTCGGTGAACTCGAAGCGCTCCCACTGGCCGAGCGCCCCGGCCTGCACGAATCCCGCGTGACGCGCTCGCCGGTCGTCTTCGTGCCAGAGCAGGTAGTGCAGGGTCGCCTCGAACCCCGCGCTGCCGCACCCGATGAACGTGACCTCGACGGGTGGCCCGGCAACCTCGCCCCAGCCGGGGCCCTCGTCGCCGGGGAAGGCGATGAGCGCGCCCGGCTCCCCGGTGGAGGCCTCCTCGCAGTCGGCGATCGCGTCGACGTCGTCGGGCGGCGCTGCCGGAACGGGCGAGTCGGCGACCTCGACCTCGGAGGCGTCGGACAGGGGGCCGTGGGGACCGTCGACCGACGCCTCCCAACTGCCGGTGACCCCGGCGTCGAGGGTGCGTGCGACGCGCACGACGCCGTCGATCCCCGTGCGCAGCGGCGCGGGTATCGCAGCCCCCGCTGCGGTGAGCTCGGCGCCCGCGCCGGGGACCGGCTCGCCGTCCGCGTCGTTGACGACGACGTCGAGGGTGAACGGCTCGCCGGCGACGACGCGGTCGGGTGCGCGCAGCTCGAGGCTCGCGGGTTGCCGCGGTGAGGCGGGGACGGTGGCGACCTCGAGCTCGTGGAGGATCCCCTCGTTCACCGCCATGACCCCCCCGAGCACGCGCACCTCGTCGACGGTGAGCCCCCCGATGGGGCCGAGCGCTGCGGGAGGTTCGTAGGGGAGTCGCGGCACGGACTCGGCGAGCAGCATCGGGGCGCTGTCCCGCGCGGCTGCGGGGACCGCGGCGAGCGCGTCGGCGAAGTCGTCGGAGGCGGCGACGTAGGCCGTCTCGGTGAGCCCGGTGTCGAAGCTCGACATCGCGATCTCGGCGGCGGTGGCGAACCGGTCGCCGCCCCAGAGCCGGACGTGCTCCTCGGCCCCCGCGGCGTCGGTGGCCTCGCTGGCCACGTTCGGGGGGACCACGGCGGTGCCGCCGAGCACGACGACGTCATCGGGGGAGAAGGCGGCGAGTTGGTCGGCGGTGGCCTGCGGCAGCGTCTCGCCGGTGAGCAGGAGCGGCGCGCCGGCGGCCGCTGCGGCCGCGCCTCCCGCGAGGGCGTCGGCGAACTCGGTCCCGGTGGCGAGGTACACGCGATCGACGTCGGCAGCGTCGAAGGCGTCGGCGGCGATCGCCGCCGCCGTCGCGAAGCGGTCTTCCCCGGCAAGCCGCCGCGTGTCGGCGAGCTCGTCGAGCTGCGACTCGACCCCGGCATCCACGGCCGCGGGTCCGCCGAGCAAGGTGATCCGCTCCGGTGCGAAGCGCTCGATCTCCTCGCGGGTCGGGGCAGGCAGCGAGGTGGGTTCGGCGAGCAGGATCGGGGCCTCCACGGCCGCCGCTGCGGGGCCGCCGGCGAGGGCGTCGGCGAAGTCGCGGCCGCTGGCGACATAGACCTCGTCGACGTCGGCGGGGCTGAACGCCTCCTCCGCGACGGCCGCGGCGGTCGCGAAGCGGTCGTCCCCTTCCCAGCGCTCGACCGCGAGCGTCTCTTCGGCCGTGGCGGTGGCCGGCACCACTGCGAGCAGGCCGAGCGCGAGCCCAGCGCCGGTGAGCAGCGCGACGGTTGGCATGCCGTGGCGTCGGGGCTTCGGCGTCGCCGTCACAGCGGCCTCATCCTCCGGGTCACGTCGCGGTCGGGGACGGCAGTGTGCCACCGGTCCCCAAGGCCCGACCACCGCACGAGACGGCCCGGGCAGGCGCGAACGAGCCCGCCCGCTCGCCAGCGTGCATACGATCCGGATCGGCGTTGCCCCGACCCTTCCGAGGCGGTGCCCGGGGAACTCGTGCCATCGGGTCCCGTGGGTGCGTCGCGCGCGGTCGGACTCGGCGCGCGCTGCCGGCGTGGCGTCGCCCCGCGGTACGCGGGGTGGTGGGAGTCCTCCTTTCACGTCACCCTGCGGGCACGATGCGTCGGTTCAGCCCTGGTGCCTGCGGGCCCGGCTCCTCGACGAGGCCCGCCTCGGGGTGGACTGCGTCGGGCGTCGTGTCAGCAGCGACGGCCCCGGGTAGGGGAACGCGCGAGGAATGCCGTCACCCAAACGCCCGTCGCCTCACGCAGGGCGACGTCCCGGGGAGGAGCCAACGTGACCGACCCTCTGCTCTTCCCGGACATGACCGAGGAGGCGATCGGCGCGCGGCTGCGCAGACTGCGCTGGCAGAACGTCGCGATGGGGGTGCTCCACCTCGGCCAGGCCGTCGCGGTCTGGTGGCTCAACGAGACGAACTTCGCCCTGCCGGTCACCGCGACCTATCCCGCTGGCCCGCCGGGCACCCCGCCGGCGCTGTGGGAGCCGGCGATCGGCTCGGTCGACATCGGGTTGTGGATCTTCGCGTTCCTCGCGCTCAGCGCGTTCTTCCACTTCCTCATCGCGTCGCCGTGGTACTTCCCCCGTTACGCCGCCGATCTCCGGCGCGGCAAGAACTCCGCGCGCTGGGTGGAGTACTCGCTGTCCTCCTCGGTGATGCTCATCGTCATCGCGGCGATCACCGGTATCGTCGACATCGCCGCGTTCATCGCGATCTTCGGCGCGAATGTCGCGATGATCGCCTTCGGGGAGATCCAGGAACGCTACGAGCGCCCCGGTGGCTCCCTGCTGCCCTTCTGGCTCGGCACCCTCGTCGGGCTCGTGCCCTGGGTCGCGATCGGCTTCTACCTCTTCGGGGTCGGCGCGGAGGGCTACGACCTCGCCCAGGTCCCCGGTTTCGTCTGGGTGATCTTCTTTGCGATCTTCGCCTTCTTCTTCTCCTTCGGGCTCAACCAGTGGCTGCAGTTCAAGCGCGTGGGCCCGTGGCGCAACTACTTCGTCGGCGAGACGACCTACGTCGTGCTGTCGCTCGTCGCGAAGTCGCTGCTGTCGTGGCTGCTGTTCGCCAACGTGCTCGTCGCCGCCGCCTTCGACTGACGCGCCGGCGGCGGCGCTCGCCCGGGACTCCGCGGAGACGGGGTCGCACCACAGGGCCGGCGAGGACCCGGCCGCGGGCAGCTAGGGTCGCGGGCCCGGGCTCCGTCGTCGCCGGAGCCGCTGCTGAGAGGAGACCTCGACCATGCCCTCCGACGACCAGCCCTTCGACCTCGCCGGACGGGTCTACGCGGTCACCGGGGTGAGCGCGGGCATCGGCGAGGCCGTCGCCCGTCGCCTCGTGGCCGCCGGCGCCCGCGTGGCCGGCAGCGCCCGACGCACCGAGCGGCTCGAGGCCCTCGCTGGCGAACTCGGGGAGGCCTTCGCGCCGGTGCGCGGTGACGTGCGGGACCCCGCGACCGCCGAGGCGCTCGTGGCCACCGCCGAGGAGCGCCTCGGCGGGCTGTCCGGGGTCGTCCCCAACGCCGGCATCGGCCGCTACGGCTCGATCATGGACTGGTCCGACGACGAGCTCGCGGAGATGGTCGACGTCAACGTCGGCGGCACGCTGTGGCCGATCCGCGCCGCGGTCCCGCGGCTGAGGGCCCGTGGGGGTGGCGACATCGTCATCGTCGCGAGCGTCGCCGGCCTGCGCGGCGGCGACGACGAGGCGGTCTACGCCGCGACGAAGCACGCGCAACTCGGCCTCGCCGGCGCCCTCGACCGCGAGCTGCACCCCGAGGGCATCCGCGTCACGGCGGTCTGCCCCGGCGGCGTGGCCACCGAGTTCGCCATGGGCGCCGGCCGCACGCCGGACATGCCCGGTCTCGCGGACATGCTCACCGCCGACGACGTCGCCCACGCGGTGCTCACGTGCCTCGCCCAGCCGCGCCACGTGCGTACGCTGCAGTGGGTCCTGCGCGCGCAGCCCGAGGAGAGCTGGGCGACCTGACGCGGTTGCGGGCGCGCGCTCAGGACCCCGGGGCGCCGACCGGCAGGAGGTAGAGCGGCGTGTGCCGCTCGTCGAGGCCGAGCACGGCGCGCACCTCGTCGTCGTCGAAGGCGCCGATCGGCACGCTCGCGAGGTCGAGCGCGACGGCCTGGAGCAGGACGTTCTGCGCGGCGTGCCCGGCCTCGAGGACGACGTAGCGCTCCGCGCGCTCGCCGTAGCGCCCCTCGGTGCGCTCGACGATGCCGCTGAGGACGATGACCACGGGCGCCTCGGCGACCGACTCCTGGCCGAGCGCGGCGTCGGCGAGCGCACCCCGGAGGTCACCGGTCCCCAGCCGCTCGAGGCTGTGCGCCTCCGGGTCGTAGTGCGCGAGGCCGCCGGCGGTGGCGAGGTGCACCTCGAGGGGGTAGGTCGCGCCGGCCGAGGGCGCCGTCCGCTTGCCCGACGGGTCGCTGAGCCCCTGGGCGGCCCACAGCAGTTGGCCGATCTCGGCCTCCGAGAGGGCGCGGTCGGCGTAGGTGCGCACCGAGCGCCGCTCAGCGAGGACCTCCTCGAGGCTCCGCGGTCCCGTCTCCTCGGGGGCCGGGAGCGGCTCCACGTCGCCGGGATGGTCGTCGATGGGCTCCATCGGCTCCTCCTCGGGCGCGCACGCGGCCGCGACGGCCACGACGACGCAGAGCGCGACGGCGCGGGCGGGTCGGACGCGCACGGTTCTCACCTCGACGGTCGGTGGCGCTCCCATGCTCCTGGATCCGGCTGCGCTCCGCACGTCCGGGCGCGCGGCCCGCGGCCGGGAGGCGCGCGTCGCCAGCGTGCCCGGGCGCGCGCCGGGAAATCCTCCATGGTCGAGGGCCGACGAGCGCGACGGGCGGAGGTGGAGCGTATGCGCGAGGGGCTCGCCCGCCGCGTCGACGCCGCGACGGCGCCGCACCGCAACCGCTACGTCGACTTCCTGCGGGTCAGCGCCCTGACCGCGGTCGTCGTGGGGCACTGGCTGATGCCGGTGTTCGAGCCCATCGATGGCACCTATGTCGTGCGCTTCGTCATGACCGAGCAGCCGTGGACGCAGTGGGCCACGTGGCTCTTCCAGGTCATGCCGGTGTTCTTCATCGTCGGCGGCTACGCCGGCGCGGTGGCCTGGGGCCGCGCGCGCGAGCGGGGCGAGCGGCCCGAGGTGTGGGCGGGCGCGCGAGCCCGGCGCCTGCTGCGTCCCCTGCTGCCACTCCTCGTGCTGTGGGTGGCGCTCGTCGTGCTCGGCGAGGCGCTCGGCGTCGACGGGCGCTACCTCACGCTGGCCTCCCAGAGCGCCCTCGTCGCGTCGTGGTTCATCGCCGTCTACGTCGTCGTCACCGTCGCGGTGCCGGTGACGCTGCGCCTCGACGCCCGGGTGGGGCTGTGGTTGCCGGCCGGACTCGTCGCGCTCGTGGCGCTCGCCGACGCCCTCGCCGCGGCGGGCCTCGACGAGGCGCAGTGGACGAGCTTCCTCTGGGTGTGGCTCGCCGTCCACCAGCTCGGCATCGTGTGGCATCGTCGGGGACTGCCCAGCGCGGGGCAGGGCGCGCTCCTCCTTCTCGGCGGGCTCGCCGCCCTCGGCGCGCTCGTGGGGCTCGCCGGCTACCCCGTCGACATGGTCGCCGAGGTCGATGGGGCGACGAACGCGACGCCGCCGTCCCTGGCGATGCCGGCGCTGGCCGCCGCCCAGTTCGGCGTCATCGCCCTGCTGCGTGCGCCGCTCGAGCGGGCGCTGTCACGACCCGCGGTGTGGGCCCTCGTCGCGTTGGTGGGGTCGCGCATCATGACGGTCTTCCTCTGGCACATGACCGCGCTCGTCGCCGTCGTCGTGGGCCTCGACGCCGTGGGGGCGTTGCCGCTCGCCGCGGCGCTCGGCTGGGGCTGGTGGGCCAGCCGTCCGGTGTGGCTGGGGCTGTGCGCCGTCGTGCTCGCCGTGCTCGTCGCCGTGGTCGGTCGTGCCGAGCGCCCTGCGCGCCTCACCCCGACG
>SLNF01000008.1 GCA_007133145.1 Nitriliruptorales bacterium | reverse complement strand
GTCCCCAGCCGGCCGCGGGCGGATCGCGCCGGGCCTTGCCCGCCGCGGGGCGCGCCTCAGCCCGCGGCGTCGGCGAGCGCGCGCAGGTGCGGCAGGACCTCACGCCCGATGTCGCCGAGGGCGGTGTCGGGGTCGGCGGCGAGGACCTGCACGGCGACGACGTCGGCGTCGACGTCGGTGACCAGCGGGCGGTAGGCCGCCGCGAGGGCCTCGAGGTCGGGCACGACGCTGAAGCGCTCGAGGATCGCCGCGCGCCCCATCGCGTCCGCGCGCTGGCGCAGCACCGCGGGATCGACGGCCTCGAGTCGTCCGGGGGCGCGCAGCCCGCGCATGGGCCGCAGCGCCTGCCACGCCTCCTCCTCGTCGGCGGCGAGCACGCACCAGCGGGTCGCCATGACCGTCGTCGGCGCGCCGCGCAGGGCGGCGGCCTCGCGGTAGGGGTCGAGCACCCGCGCACGGCTCTCGGCGGGGTCCTTCACGCTCGTGATGAGCCCATCGGCGCGGGCCCCGGCGAAGGTCGCCGACTTCGGCCCGCCCGCGGCCATCCAGATCGGCACGGCACCGAGCGGTGGGCTGTAGAGCCTCGCGTGGTCGGCGCGGTAGTACGGGCCGTCGCTGGTGACCTCCTCGCCGGCGAGCAGCCGGGCGAGGAGGTCGATGGCCTCGTCCATGCGTGCGATGCGCTCGGCGTAGGCGGGGAACGGCAGTCCGAGCGGGCCCTCGTTGATGTTCTCACCGGTGCCCACGCCGAGCCGGAAGCGCCCGCCGGAGAGTCGATCGACGGTCGCTGCGGCCTGGGCGACGAGCGCGGGGTGGTAGCGGAAGAGCGGGCAGGCCACGCTCGTGGCGAGCTCGACACGCTCGGTGGCCTGCGCGACCGCGCCGAGCCACGACCACACGAAGCTCGCCGCACCGTCGTCGTCGACCCACGGGTGGAAGTGGTCGGCGCCGGTGACCATGTCGAAGCCGACCGCCTCCGCGCGCACGGCCTGGGCGACGAGGGTCTCGGGCTGGTGGCTCTCGTGACTGCAGAGCCAGGCGAATCGCATGGCGGCTCCTGGTCTCACGCGGTCGGCGCGGCAGCGGACCGGGTGCGGGGCGTGGTGGGCGCAGCCTCGCAGACCCGAGGCTCACCGTCTGAACGCCCCACGGTCGCCTCGGGCCCTCCCCGGCGTGGCGCACCGGGCTGCGCGCTCCCGCGCGCTCGCCGCACGCAGGGCGCGCAGGGACGTCCCTGACGGCAGCGGCAGGTCGTCGGGCTCGTCCACGTCCCAGCCAAGCAGCGGGTCGGTGACGACGGCGGCATCGAGGCCGAGCCGGCGCGCCTCGGCGAGGTGGTGGGCGCAGGAGCCCGCCCCGTAGCCGAAGCGCAGGCCCGCGGCGGTGGGCAGCGCGAGCACGTTCGTGCCGCTGCCGTGGCGGTCGGCGACGACGGTGACGGTGGGGCCGTCGACGAGCCAGGTGAGGTCGTCGGCGAGGGGCAGGTCGGCGTGGGCGAGGACGAGACGGTCGATGCCCGCCCGCAGGGTCGCCTCCCGGGCGCGCGCGGCCGCCGTGTCGAGGCCGCGTCCAGGGTCCTCGACGGCCTTTGCACCGACGTCGAGGGCCCAGCGGCGCACCGCGGGGTCGGGGGTGACGACGAGCAACGGCAGGTCCCCTGCGGCGCGCCGCACCGCCTCGGCCATCGTGCGCACGAGCGCTTCGCGCTGCGGGGCGGGCAGGGCCCCCGACAGGCGCGACTTGCCGTCGGTGAAGCTGCGGAGCAGCAGCGCCACGGCCGCCGGCGCGGTCGCCTTCACCGCCGCGGACCGCCCGCGGTCGACGCCACCGCCGCCGGCGCGGGTGTCGGGTCCTCGACGCCGATCGTCTCGGCGTCGTGGCGTCCGGCAAGCCCCATGACGGTGATCGTGCCGGCGAGCACGGCGATGCCGAGGGTCTGGCTCGCGGTGACCGTCGCACCGAAGGCGAGGTAGTTGATGACAAGGGCGCTCAACGGGAAGGCGAGCTCGCCGAGCGTCGCAGCGGCGGCGGGGGTGCGCGAGAGCCCCCGGTAGTAGAGCAGCAGGGCGAGCAGCCCCGGGATGAGCGCGAGGAGCAGCAGCGCGGTGCCGTCGGCCGGGGCGTAGACGGTGAAGCCCGACGGCCCCTGCACGAGGATGACGATGAGCGCACTCGCGGGCAGGCCGAAGGCGATCCGCAGGGCGGTGAGGGGGCCGAAGGCGACCTTGGCGGTGAGCCGGCGGCCGAGCACGGTGCCCATCGCCCACAGCGAGGCGGCGCCCGCGGCGAGCAGGGCCGGCACGAGCCGGTTGACGCTCACGGCGAGAGGGTCGGGGAAGGTGATGAGGTAGGCCCCGCCGACGGCGAGGGTGAAGTAGAGCGCGTAGCGCGGCATGAGGCGCTCGCCGAGGATGAGCCGCGCGCCGAGCACCGCGACGAGCGGCTGGAGCTTCTGCAGGAGCAGCGGCGCGTTGGGGTCGTCGAAGGCGAAGGCGGCGGTGAACAGCATCGTCGCGATGGCCGAGGCGCCGCTGCCGATGAGCAGGATCGAGACCCAGTCGGCGCGGTCGAACGTCCGCAACGCCGGCAGCGCGCGGCGCAGCAGCGGCAGCGTGAGCACGACGAGGATGGCGTGCTCGGCGAAGACGACCGAGGACGCCGGCAGTTCGAGCGCGAGTCCCCGGCGGAAGAGCGCGTCGGTGCCCCACAGCGCCGAGGCGAGGACGACGAAGAGGAAGCCCGTGCCGGTGCGGGCCGTGGCGGCCCGCCCTGCGGCCACGAGGGGAGAAGTGCTCATCGACGGGCTCGATCTCGGCTTGGACGAGGGGTGCGGCGGGTGCGCGGTCCCGCCGCCCACGAGGATGACACGCCCACCCTCACGTGTCGTCCCCGGCCCAGGCGGCGGGGTCGACGAGCAGGACGACACCGTGGGGCGCCTCCCGCCAGGCGACCCCATGGCCCTGATCGGCGAGCCCGGCGGCGACGAGGCCGGCGGCGAGGCGGTCGCCGCGCACGAGCAGGCCCTCGGGATGGGCGGTGAGCGTCGCACCGGCGGAGCGGGCGAGCGCGTCGAGGTCGTCGCGCTCCCAGGGCGTGGGGGCGCCGCCGGCCCCTACCGCCGCGCCCGCGGCCGCCTCTCGTAGCCGGGCGCTGAGCCGTCCACGCCCGTGGGCGAAGAGGTCCTCCTCGGACGGGCGCACGAGGGCTGTGGCGCCGGACCTGCCGGAGGGTCGGACGAGGCCGCGCAGCACGACGACGGGGGTCCCCGAGGCCTTGCGGCGCACGAGGTCGCTCGCCGCGGCGACCTCGTCGGCGAGGGCGACCTCGGTGACCTCGAGCGGCGCGCCGTCGCGGTCGGTGCCGCCGCGCTCGTCGTCGAGCGCGGCCATGCCGGCCACGCCGATCGCGACGTCGGTCTGGCCGCGGCGCCACGGGCGACCGAATGTGTCGGTGATGACGACGGCGACGTCGGCCCCGGTGGTCTCGGCGAGCCCGGCCCGCAGCAGGCGGGCGCTGGCGTCGGGGTCGTCGGGCAGGAGGATGAGCGCGCCGTCACCGGCGTTGGAGGCGTCGATGCCGCCGTTGGCGCAGACGAGGCCGTGGTGGGTCCGCGTGATGAGCACCCAGGGGGTGTCGACGACGACGCGTTCGGCGTGTGCGCGCGCGAGGCGCCGTCGCGCCGCCTCGTGGGACTCCCCGGGGCGGGGGTGGGCGAGGGCGCCCTCGGCCTTGCTCACGATCTTCTGCGCGACCGCGACGACGTCACCGTCGACGAGCGCGGTGCGGGCGGCGATGAGCGCGGCGAGGTCGTCGCCCGGCTGGACCTCCGGCAGTCCCCCGACCGCCTCGACGACGAGGCGGGCCGGCGCGCCGCTGCTCGCCCCTCGCTCCCGCATGGCCGGTCAGGCTACTCCTCGTGGCGTGGGCGCTGGGGGTGGCGGAGGTCGCAGGGACGCACCCCGGTCGCGCGGAGGAAGGGCGCAGCCTTGTCCATCGCCTCGGCGTGCTCGGCGGCGGGGTCGCTGTCGGCGACGATGCCTCCACCGACGCCGTAGCGGGCGACCCCCCGGTTGCGCACCGCGGTGCGGATGCCCACGGAGAGGTCGACGAGGCCGTGGGAGACGACGCCGATCGCGCCGCAGTAGGCCCCGCGGCGGACCGGCTCGAGCAGGCGCGTCCGGGCCACCGCCATGCGCTTGGGTGCGCCGGTCACCGAGCCGCACGGCAGCGTCGCCGAGAGCAGGTCGTCGAGGCCGGTCTCCGGCCGCAGCCGTCCGCGTACCGTCGAGGTGAGGTGCCACACCGTCGGGTGGGCCTCGAGCGCGGCGAGCTCGGGTACCCGCACCGACCCCGGTTCGCTGACCCGCCCGAGGTCGTTGCGCTCGAGGTCGACAATCATCACGTGCTCGGCGGCGTCCTTCGCGCTCGCCCGCAGCGCCGCGGCGGCCGCGGCGTCGGCGGCGGGGTCGGCCTGCCGCGCCCGCGTGCCCTTGATCGGCCGTACGACGACGTCGTCGCCGTCGCTGCGCAGGAACGTCTCGGGGGAGACGGAGACGACCTCGCTCGCACCGGCCTCGAGGTAGGCGGCGTGCGGGGCGTCGGGGCTGGCGTCCCAGAGTCGTCGGGCGAGGGCCACGCCAGGAGCGACCCACGGCACGCCGAGCTGGAGGGTGAGGTTGAGCTGGTAGAGGTCGCCGTCCCGGATCCACGCGAGGACGCGCTCGACACCGGCGTGGTGGGCCTCCGGGCTGAGGCTCGGCCGCAGCGGGCCGGGCGCTCTCGGGGTCGGCGCGCGCACCGGGCCCGCTGCTGCGGCGGTGGCAGCGAGGGCGCG
>SLNF01000132.1 GCA_007133145.1 Nitriliruptorales bacterium | reverse complement strand
CGAGGGGCCCGACGCCGCCGCCCGGGTCGCCTACGCCGCCGCCCGGGTCGCCAACGCCGCCGGCGGCCGCTAGCGTCCGGGGCCCGACGACCGGGACGAGCCGTGCGCGCCCTCCTGCTCTACAACCCCACCGCGACGACGACGACACCGCGGGTGCGCGACGCGATCGCCTGGCGGCTGTCGGCTGCGGTCGACCTCGAGGTGGCGCCGACCAAGCGCCGCGACCACGCGAGCTACCTCGCCGCGGGCGCCGCGGCCGAGGGTGTCGACGTCGTCGTCGCGCTCGGCGGCGACGGCACCGTCAACGAGGTCCTCCAGGGCCTCGCCCACACCGCGACGGCGCTTGCGATCATCCCCGGAGGCTCGACGAACGTCTGGGCGCGCAACCTCGGTCTGCCCAACGACGCCGAAGCGGCGACGAGCCGCCTCCTCGGGCTGCTCACCTCCCGCCGACGGCGCAAGGCCACCCTCGGGCTGGCCAACGACCGCTACTTCGGCTTCGCTGCCGGCTACGGCTTCGACGCCGCGGCGGTCCGGGAGGTCGAGCGCCGCCACGCGCTCAAGCGCACCGTCCGCCAGGCCTCCTTCGTCATGGGCGGGCTCGTCGCGCTGCTGCGCAGCTACGACCGCAAGGGCGCGAGCATCACCGTGGCCGAGGCCGGGGCCGAAGCGGTCGAGGGCTGCAAGGCCGTCGTGTGCTGCAACTGCGCCCCCTTCACCTACCTCGGGCCCTGGTCGGCGGACCTCTGCCCCGACGCCGAACTCGACGGCGGGCTCGACCTCCTCGGGCTGACGCGGCTGTCGCTGCCCGGCCTGCTGCGCCTCGTCCGCGTCGCGCTGTCGGCCGACGGGGACGTCGGCGCGCTGCCGTCGACGCGGCAGTGGCACGACGCCGACGAGGTCGTCCTGTCGAGCCCCGAGCCGCTGCCGCTGCAGGTCGACGGCGACTACGTCGGCGAGGAGGACCGCGTCGTCCTGCGGGCCGCGCGCGAGGCGGTCGACCTCGTCGTCTGACCGCCCGGGAGCGCGCCGCGGCCGGCGCGACTCAGCCGGAGAGCGCCGCGGCGATCGCCCCCGGGTGGTTCGTGCAGATCGCGTCGACGCCGTCGGCGGCCAGCGCCCGGGCCTCGTCGGCGTCGTCGACGGTCCAGACGAAGACCGCGAGGCCGGCGTCGTGCACCCGGGCGATCGTCGCCGCGTCGAGGCCCGGCGCCCCCCGCTGCGGGCACAGGACCGACGCCCCCTGCTCGAGGGCGTAGGGCAGCGCCGCCTCGAGGCCGAACATCGCGAGGTGCAGCAGCCCGGCGGGCACCTGCGGGGCGCGCCCGACGAGCACGGCGACCGTCGCGGGGTTGAACGCGCTCGTCATCCACGGGCGCTCGCCCTCACGGGCGACGAGCTCGGCGGCCACCGCCGCCGCGACGTCGTCGTCGGGGTCGTAGTCGGGCTCGCCCGGGAGGTTCTTGACCTCGACGTCGACGCCGAGGCCGGCCGGCAGGGCCTCGAGCACCGACGCGAGGGTCCACACGCCCGCGGCGGCGAGATCCGCGGCGGTCTGCTCGACGAGGGGACGCCCCTCGGCGTCGACGGGGTCGTGGTGACAGACGAGGACGTCGTCGGCGCTGCGACGCACGTCGAGCTCGACCCAGCCCGCGCCCTCCTCGGCGGCGGCGAGGAACGACGCGGGGGTGTTCTGCGGCGCCCTCGTGGGCGCGCCGCGGTGGCCGACGACGGCGGGCGGGTCAGTGAAGGGCGACATGACACCCATCCTACGGACGCGTGGGAGGCCGATCGCGCGGGCCGGCGCAGCCCCCCGACGGGCCTCCCCGACGCGGATCCCCACCCCGGCGGGTTGACCTTCGGGATGGCGGGTTCGAAATCGCCCTTTACGTCGTCGCAGCCCGCGGCTACTCTGGCTTGTGAATTCCCGAACAAAGTGCGCTCGCAGCGCTGCGGGCAGTGGCGCGGCGGTGGAGCAAGCCACCCTGCGCCGCAGGCGCTGACGGCGCGTCCGCACTGCACGACAACCGACGAGGTCGCGTCCGAGGAGTGCTGCGGCCCAGACGACGTGAGAGGTACGACATTCCATGGATTGGCGTCAGCGTGCTGCCTGCATTGGCGAGGACCCTGAGCTCTTCTTCCCGGTCGGGAGCACGGGTCCGGCCCTCGAGCAAGTGGAGAGGGCCAAGGCGGTCTGCCGCACCTGCGAGGTCATCGACGAGTGCCTCGAGTGGGCCCTCGACAGCAACCAGGATGCGGGCGTCTGGGGTGGGATGAGCGAGGACGAGCGGCGCGCGCTGCGCCGCAGCCGTCAGCGCCGGCGTCGCATCGCGAGCTAGCACCACGCGGCGGGTCCGCGCGGACCGGTCACGGCAGGGGCAGGACGAGCTCGATCGCCGTGCCCTCCTCCACCTCGACGGCGTCGAGGGTCCCCGCGAGCTCGGACTCGACGAGTGTGCGGGTGATCTGCAACCCGAGACCCTCGATCTCGGCGAGGCTGCGACCCTCGGGGATCCCGACCCCGTCGTCGCGTACCTCGACGCGCAGGGTCGCCGGCCCGCGCTCGAAGCCGACGGTGACCGTCCCGCCTCGACCTGGCGGGAACCCGTGCTCGACGGCGTTCTGCGCGAGCTCGCTGAGCACGAGCGCGAGCGGGGTCGCGACGTCGGCGGGCAGCTCACCGGGGTCACCGTCGACGCGGAAGGCCACCGGGGCGTCGGGGTCGACGATGCCCTGCTCGAGCATGTGCAGCACCCGCTCGGTGATGCCCTCGAAGGGCACCCGCTGCCGGGAGTCCGCGCTCAGCGTCTCATGGACGAGGGCGATCGAGGTGATGCGGCGCACGCTCTCGGCGAGGGCCTCGCGCGCCTCGGGGGCCTTGAGCCGGCGTCCCTGCAGCCGCAGGAGCGAGGCGACGGTCTGGAGGTTGTTCTTCACCCGGTGGTGGATCTCCCGGATCGTCGCGTCCTTGACCCGCAGCGCGCGCTCCTGGCGGCGCAGCTCGGTGACGTCGCGGACGAGCAGGAGCGCCCCGACGACGGCCCCCTCGCGCAGCAGCGGCATGAGGCGGCGCTGGGTGATCGTGCGGTTGTGCTCGAGCTCGTCGTCGACCGGGACGCCTGCGGCGAGCCCCTCGACGACCGCGCCCGGGTGGGGGTCGAACTCGACGATGTGCGACCCGGTGACCTGGGCGGTGCTGCCGATGCGCCGGTAGGCGCTCATCGCGTTCGGGGACGCGAACTCCACCCCGCCGGTGGCATCGAGGCGCATGACGCCGTCGCCGACCCGCGGGGAGTGCTCACGCTCCTCCTCCCCCTCCGAGGCGTAGGGGAAGGTGCCTTCGGCGAGCATGTACGCGAGATCGCCGGCAGCACTGAGGTAGGAGAGCTCGAGCTCGGAGGGTGAGCGCGCCGTCGACACGTTCGCCTCGCGGGTGACGACCGCGACGATGTCCTCGCCGACGCGCACGGGGATCGCCTCCTCGCGCACCGGCACCCCGAGCGACCAGTCGGGGTCGGTGTCGCGGATGATCCGGCCCTCGCTGAAGGCGCGGCCGACCATCGGGCGGTCCGCGGCGTCGACGACCTGGCCGAGGAGGTCCTCGACGTAGATCGTCTGCGCGGTGTAGGGCCGCATCTGCCCGACGCAGAGGTAGGACGGCCGGGGGCCCTCGCTGGGCACCGGCACCCAGAGCAGGAGGTCGGCGAAGGACAGGTCGGCGAGGATCTGCCAGTCGCCGAGGAGGCGCTGGAGGTGGGTGACGACCGGCTCGACGAGGCCGGCGCGGTCGCGCAGGAGGTCCTCGGGAAGGCTCAACGCTCGAGGAAGCGCTCGAGCCCCTTGATCGGGCCCACCTCGCGGATGCGCTCGAACGCCCGGCCCTCGATGCGTTTGACCTCGGCGATCGTCAACCCGAGGCGCTCGGCGACCTCCCCCGGCTTCGCGGGGGTGCCGTCGCGCAGGCCCATGCGATGCTCGACGACCTCCCGCTCGATCTCGGGCAGGCGGCTGAGCACACCGGAGAGCTTGCTGCGCAGCGCGCGGAGGGCCGCCTCGTCGGCGTCGCCCCGGCGGTCCCGTGGACGCTCGTTCATGCCTGGCATGCTACCCGCCCAACCGCCCGGACCGTGCACGATCCCGCCGTGGGGTCCAGCATCGAGGCGTCAGCGACCGACGCGATGGGAGCCCGACGTGATCGACGCGGACCGACCCGACGGCCCGGGCCTCGGCAGCGGCTCGCCCGCGGACCTGCAGCGCCTCGTCGACGCCGCCGACGACGCCGCGCTGCTGCGCGCGGTCGACGCCCTCGCGGCCAGCCGACGCTACGACGCGCTCGCCGACCTCGCTCAGCGCTGCCGCGACGCCGTCGAGGTCGGCCGGCAGCTGTGGGGCGTCGCCGAGCACGTCGACTACCGCCTTGCCCTCGAGGGCCCGCCGGCCTACGCCGGCGCGGTCCTCCAGCCCGGCGCCGGACGCTTCGCGCTCGGTCCGCTCACCGAGGTCGCCGCCGGCGCCCACCCCTGGGCCGACCTCGAACCCCACGTTGACGACCTCGCCTCGCGCACGGCCCTGGCCCAGGAACGGGTCATCCGCGGCGAGGACCTCCGTGGCGCCGCCCGCGTCCACGCCGACCTGCCGCTGCGCCTCGCCGCCTGGGAGCCCGCCTACGCCCTGCCGCGCTACCGCGACCGCGAGGCGCTCTTTCCCTCCCCAAGCCTGCCCGCTCCCCGTGGGGCCCCGAGACGGCTCACCGCCGGCGCGCGTGTGCCCCGCGACGAGGCCGCCGACGCGCTCGCCGAGGTCGCCGCGGCATGGGCCGCGCAGTCGGAGGGCCGCCTCGCCGTCGT
>SLNF01000128.1 GCA_007133145.1 Nitriliruptorales bacterium | reverse complement strand
CTGGGCCGAGGCGCTCCTCGACGGCCGCGCTGGCGAGCCGGGTCTCGCCGTCGACACCGACCTGCGCTGGCACCTCCTCATCGCCCTCGCCGCCGCCGGCCGGGCCACCCCGGAGGCGATCACCGAGGAGACCGAGCGCGACCCCACCGACATGGGCGCCCGCCGCGCCGCGACGGCGCGGGCCGCACGCCCGACAGCCGAGGCCAAGGCGGACGCGTGGTCCACCCTCGTCGACGACGACGAGGCCACGCTCGCCCTGCGCCGCGCGGTCGCCGCGGGGCTGTGGCAGCCGGGCCAGGACGCCCTGCTGGCCCCCTACGTCGAGCGCTACGCACACGACCTCCACCGTGTGTGGGCCGAGCGCAACCTCGAGGAGGCGATCAGCCTCACCTCGGGGCTCTACCCACAGACGATCATCGACCGTCGCGTCGTCGCCGCCGCCGACGCCGTCCTCGAGGCGCGCGCGCTGCCCGCCCCGGGGCTCCGCGTCGTCGCCGAGCAGCGCGACCATACCCTGCGGGCACTCAACGCCCGCGCCACCGACGCCGCAGGAGGCCACCGACGATGACCCCCACCCACACCCTCCACGCCGCGCAGTCCCACGCCGGCTGGGACCGCGGTCTGCCACCGGTGCTCACCGTCGCCCCCGGCGAGAGCATCGAGTTCGAGGCCCTCGACGCCTCAGGCGGGCAGCTCGACCCCTCGAGCGACGCCTCGGCACTGACCTCTCTCGACATGGGGGCGGTCAACCCCACGACCGGCCCCGTCTTCGTCGAGGGAGCGCAGCCCGGCGATGCGCTGCACCTCCGCATCGAGGCGCTCACCCCCGTGCGCCCTTGGGGTTGGACCGCGCTCATTCCCGGCTTCGGGCTCCTCGCCGACGAGTTCCCCGAGCCGGCGCTGCAGCACTGGACGCTGCCCGAGCACGGTCCGATCGAGCTCGACGGCTGCGCGGCGATCCCCGCCCGTCCGTTCCCCGGCACCGTCGGCCTCGCACCCGCAGAGCCCGGACCGCACAGCGTCATCCCCCCGCGGCGGGTCGGCGGCAACCTCGACACCCGCGACCTCACCGCCGGCAGCGTGCTCACCCTGCCCGTCGAGGTCGAGGGTGCCCTGCTGAGCATCGGTGACACCCACGCCGCGCAGGGCGACGGCGAGGTCTGCGGCACAGCGATCGAGGCACCGATGCGCGTCGCCGTCACCATCGAGCTCGAGGCCGGCGCGGCGCCGCGCTTCCCCACCTTCGAGACGACCGGCCCGCCCCGCGACACCGAGGTCCGTGACGGCGTCCTCGCCACGACCGGCGTCGGCCCCGACCTGCACGAGGCCGCCCGCGACGCCGTGCGCGCGATGATCGAGCAGATCAGCGCCCGCACGGGCCTCCCGCCCGAGCGCGCCTACATGCTCGCGAGCGTCGCGGCGGACCTGCGGATCTCCGAGATCGTCGACCTGCCGAACGTCGTCGTGACCTGTGCGCTGCCGAAGGCCGTGCTGCTCGGCTGACAGCCTCCTCGGAGCGGGGACCTCCGTCCCGCGGTCCCGGGACGCCGGCGGTTGCGGCCCGGGCCCCGGTGGGCTTGGCTTGGGGTTCACGCCGCGCCCGGCGACGGGCGCGGCCGACCGTGTGCCGACGACCGAAGGGGAGCGCATGTCGCGGGGTGGCAGTAGGACGGTGCCGGCGGGGGACCTCACCCACCTGAGGGCCGCGATCTTCGACCTCGACGGCGTCATCACCGACACCGCCGAGTACCACTACCTCGGGTGGAAGCGACTCGCCGACGAGGAGGGCTGGCCCTTCGACCGCGAGGCCAACGAGCAGCTGCGCGGGGTGAGCCGGATGGACTCCCTCGACCTGCTCCTCGACGGGCGCGAGGCCACCGAGGAGCAGAAGCAGGCGTGGGCGGAGCGCAAGAACGCCTACTACGTCGAGTCGCTCGAGCAGGTCACCCCCGACGACCTCCTGCCCGGCGCGCTCGAGACCGTGCTCGCGTGCAAGGAGGAGGGCCTCGCCGTCGCGATCGGCTCGAGCTCGAAGAACGCCCGGCTCGTCCTCGACCGCCTCGAGGTCACCGAGCTCTTCGACGCGATCAGCGACGGGCACAGCGTCGACCGCGCGAAGCCCGCACCCGACCTCTTCCTCGACGCCGCCGAGCGCCTCGGGGTCGAGCCGTCGCGCTGTGTGGTCTTCGAGGACGCCGAGAGCGGCGTCGACGCCGCCCTCGCCGCCGGCATGGTCGCCGTCGGCATCGGCCCGGCCGAGCGCGTCGGCCACGCCACGGTGCGCTTCGACACCGTCGCCGACGTCGACCTCGAGCCGCTGCTCCACCCCGACGGCCCACGCGACCAGCACCTGCAGAACAACCTCATCATCCAGTCGGGCTGGGAGGTCCGCGAGCGCGTCCTCGAACCCGAGCAGATCATCACGACGGGCTCGAACTACCTCATCGGCAACGGCTATCTCGGCTACCGCGGCACCTTCCCGGAGTGGACTGCCGACGAGTACGTCGGCTGCATCGTCAGTGACACCTACGACTGCGCCGACGGGACGTGGAAGGAGCTCTGCAACGCCCCGAACGCCCTCTACGGCCGCTGGAGCGTCGACGGCGAGCCCGTCGAGATGCACCCCCGCGCGCTCGAGGGCGTCGCCGGCTACGAGCGCGAGCTCAACGTGCGCTACGGCGTGCACCGCCGTTCGTGGAGCCGGCGAGGACCGGGCACCAACCTCCTTCACCTCTTCGACGAGCGCTTCGCCTCCTACGACGACCTCCACGTCATCCCCCAGCGCCAGGTCGTCCGCGCCGAGGAGCCCGTCGAGCTCACGCTCGTGACCGGTATCGACGGGCAGGTCTGGAACCTCAACGGTGACCACTTCGCCTCCTGCGAGCCCAGCGATGACGGCGACGAGCTGCTCATGGAAGCCGTGACCGTCGAGGAGGGCGTCGAGCTCGTCGTCGCCCAGGCACTCACGATCGACGGCCCCGAGCCGGTCGCGACGCGCTCGTGGACCGAGTACCGGCGGGCGCTGCGCGAGCTCACCTTCGAGCTCGACGCCGGTGAGGAGCTCGTCGTCGAGACGACGATGGCCGTGCGCTCCTCCAACGACGGTCCCGACCCGCGAGCCGAGGTCCTCGAGAGGGCCCGGGCGGTGGCCGCGAAGGGCTACCTGCGGGCGAAGGCCGAGCACGCCGTCCACTGGGACCGCAGGTGGCGGGGTCTCGACATCCGCATCGACGGTGACCTCGCCGCCCAGACGGTGTTGCGCTACAACCTCTACCAGGCGACGATCGCCACGCCGACGCACACCGACCACCTGCCGATCGGCGCACGCGGGCTCTCCTGCCAGGCCTACCAGGGCGGGGCGTTCTGGGACCAGGAGATCTTCAACCTCCCCATGTGGCTCTACACCGAGCCCGAGCAGGCCCGTTCGATCCTCGCCTACCGCCACCGCACGCTCGACGGCGCGCGCCGCAAAGCGCAGAACCTCGGCTACGAAGGAGCCTTCTACGCCTGGGTGTCGGGGCTGACCGGTGATGAGCTGTGCCCGAGCTACTTCTTCGAGGACGTCATCAGCGGCCGGCCCATCCGCAACCACTTCAACGACTGGCAGATCCACGTCTCCCCCGACATCGCCCACGCGATCTGGCAGTACGAGCGGGCGACCGGGGACTGGGACTTCATCGAGCAGCACGGCGCCGAGATGCTCTTCGAGATCGCGCGGTTCTGCGTCTCGCGCGTGCACCTCAACCCCGTCAAGGGCCACTACGAGGTCATCCGCGTCCTCGGTCCCGACGAGTACCACGAGAACGTCGACAACAACGCGTTCACGAACTACCAGATCCACACCGCGCTCGATCGGGCGATCACCGTCT
Organism: Nitriliruptorales bacterium; assembly: GCA_007133145.1. Lineage (GTDB taxonomy): Bacteria > Actinomycetota > Nitriliruptoria > Euzebyales > Egibacteraceae > T1Sed10-49. Next base: position 1,002 of record SLNF01000128.1, on the reverse strand, counting down.
ACGAGCGCCTCGCCGCGCAGTCGCCCGAACGGCTCTCCGAGCTCGTCGCCGACCTCGACCTCGACGACGAGGAGATCACCCGCTGGCGTGACGTGCGCGAGCGCATCTACCTGCCGGCAGTCGATCCCGACACCGGGCTCGTCGCCCAGTTCGACGGCTACTTCGACCTCGAGGACACCACGCCCGAGGCCCTGAGGGAGCGGCTCATCGACCCAGGGGAGTACTGGGGCTGGCCCAACGGGGTGGCCGTCGAGACCCAGGTGCTCAAGCAGGCCGACGTGCTGCAGTTGCTGCTCATGCACTGGGACCGCTTCACCCGTGAGGACATCGCAGCGAACTACGACTACTACGAGCCGCGCACCCAGCACGGCTCGAGCCTGTCACCGTCGACGTACTCCATCGTCGCCAACCGCATTGGCCGGCACCGCGAGGCCCACCGCATGTTCATGGTGAGCTGCGGCACCGACCTGTTCACCCGCGAGTCGAAGGTCTCCGGCGGCACCTTCATCGGTGGCATCCGCACCGCCGCGTGCGGGGCGGCATGGCAGATCGTCACCCGCGGCTTCGCCGGCCTGCGGGTCAAGCAGGACAGCCTCGAACTCGACCCCGCCACGCCGGAGCACTGGCACCGGCTCGCCTTCGGCCTGCAGTGGCACGACCGGTGGCTCGACGTCGACGTCCGCGGCGACGAGGTGCGGCTGCGCGCCAGGGAGGACAATCCCGGCGACGTGCCACTGGCGGTGTGGGGCCACACGCTGCGGCTGGCGCCCGGCGCGCAGGAGACGCTCACGCGCTGAACGCCAACCCGCCGTGACCGTCGATCGAGGGGGCCGGGTTCGCACCCCCCGCGCGCGGCACCACGGCGGTCGGATGCAGGCGGCCGGCGGTGGCCGCAGGGGTGACGGGCCTGGCCCGGTCGGCCGCTAGCTGGTGGCCTCGTACTTGAAGGAGACCTTGACCTTCGCGCGGTAGGCGACGACGCCGTCGTCGTCGAGCACCATG
>SLNF01000090.1 GCA_007133145.1 Nitriliruptorales bacterium | reverse complement strand
GCTCCTCCGCCGCCACCGGGGCCGCCCGGTGGCCCTCCCCCTGGCGCACCGCCACCCCCTGGCGCACCGCCACCCCCTGGCGAGCCGCCCCCTCCGGGTCCACCCCCTGGCGGTCACCTCCCGGTAGCACTCCATCGGGCTGGCCTCCAGCCGGAGGTCCTCCATACGGGGGGCCTCCGCCCGGGGCAGCGCCCGGTGGTGGAGGAGGCCGACGGGGGCTCGTCGTCGCGCTCGTCGTCGCGCTCGTCGCGATTGGAGGCCTTGCCGTCGTCGCGCTCGCGGTCGTCGGCGTGCTGCTGCTCGGTGGCGGTGACGACGTCGAGGTGCGACTCGAGCCGGTCGCCGAACCCGTGCCGGACCCGTTCACCGACAGCGTCGCCGTCGACGAGAAGCCGCTGACCGCGGGGCTGCGCGCGCCCGCGGTCGCCGAGGACGCGCTACCGCCGCGGGACGGTCCCCATGTCGAGGACACTGACGGGCTGCCGGCGGCGCGGGCCGTTGCTGGCTCGTTGCCCGGCCTCTACGGCGGCACGCGCGACCGGGGCAGCTGCGACGCCGCGCAGCTCGTGGCGTTCCTCGACGGCAACGCCGAGGCGGCCGCGGCGTGGGCCGGCGTGTTCGAGATCGCGCCGGCGCGGATCGGTGACTTCGTCGACACGCTCACCCCCGTCGTGCTCACGCGCGACACCCGGGTCACCAACCACGGCTTCGCCGGCGGGGAGGCCACCCGTATGCCGTCGGTGCTCCAGGCGGGCACTGCCGTGCTCGTCGATGACCGTGGCGTTCCCCGGGTGAAGTGCGACTGCGGCAACCCGCTGCTGCCGCCCGCGTCGATCCCCTCGGGGGCCACGGTCGGCTTCCGCGGCGAGCCGCGGTCGGGATGGAACCCCGGCCAGCTCGTCGTCGTCGACGTCGACGGCGGCGACCCCTTCAGCCGTCCTGTCGGCACCGCAGGCGCGGACGACGCCGACTTCTCCGACGGCGAGCTGTGTGACCTCTTCCCCGACGACCCCGTCTGTGATCGCCCGGCGGAGGAGCCCGAGCCCGAAGCCGAGCCTGAGGCCGAGCCGGACCCGGGCGCGAGCACCGACCACCCGGATGCCGACTGGAACAGCACGGCGCAGGACTACCGCGGCCAGGACGGCTTGCAGGTCTCCTACGACTGCCCGGCAGGGGGCGAGGCGTGGACGGTCTGGGGCAGCGACGTCTACACCGACGACTCCTCGGTACGCACCGTGGCGGTGCACGCCGGGCTCATCACCTTCGCCTCCGGCGGCACGGTCGTCATCGAGATCCGTCCGGGGCAGGCGTCCTACGACGCGAGCACGCGCAACGGTGTCGAGAGCCTGGACTGGCCCGACTGGCCCGGCAGCTTCGTCTTCTCCGGGGAGGTGACCGACCGCGGGCCGGAGCCCGAACCGACCGCCGGGGACCCCATCGAGGTCTGAGGCATCGGGGGCGCCTGCATCGCCGCGTGGCGCCGCGACGACGGCACGATCTCCTGCGACTACCTGCCGGGAGCCACCGGTGACGGGCCACCCGGATGCCCCACGACCGTCCGGGTCGAGGACATGGACCCGGTGTGGACCGAGATGGTGTGACGACCTGCCGCCGCCGTAGGCCACCGGCAGCCCGGGGGAGCGGCGGGGCCCTGCGCGGTCCCGCCGGGGCGTGGCGAGGCTCTCCGCAGGCGTGGTCCCGGAGGCGGCGTGCGGTGAGCGTCGGGCACGTGCGTGGCCCAAGCCTCCGGCGTTGACCTCGCCGGGACTGGGCGCCTCGCCTCGGCCTACGGCACTGGCAACGCCCAGCCAGCCTCGGCGTCGCGCTCAGCCGCTGGGTCCCGTCCGACGCGATCCCCGCGCCGGCTCCGACCGCTCGGCGCAGCGCGACGAGCCGAACGGCTGCGGTGTCGTCGTCAAGGTCTGGGATGTCTGCTGCTCCCCGGTGGCAAGCACGGTGAGCTGACGGTGGGTCGGCGGGCCCCGGGCCGGCCGCACGCTGGTTCGCTCGGCCCCGGCGGCATCACACCGCTCGGTCATCCTCACTTCGTAGTGCGCCAACGCACGAAGAGGAGTGAAGCGGGATGGAGAACGGGCGAGCGGCCGACGATCGTGACCAGCCAGCGACGATGGGGCCCGAGAGCGGCGCGAGCGAGTCTCGGGGAGCCGCAGGACAGGTGCCCGCGCCACCTGGCGAACCCCCGCGTCCGACCGGCACGCCAGGCTCGGCGGAGCAGGGGGCGGGTATCGGCGATGAGTCGGAACCCCTTGCGCCCAGCGCGCCGCTCGAGGCGGGAGAGCGCGAAGCCGGCGCTCAGGTCGATGTGGCCGCAGTGAGTTGGTGGCGTCGCAAGCGGGTCCTGCTGCCCGCCGCGGGCCTGCTCGGCCTGTTGCTGGGTACCGCGTTGGGGGCCGCAGGGCCCAGCGAGGCGGAGCTCGCCACCGCCGAGGAGGACGCCGCCGCGGCGCGTGACGCGATCGCCGAGGCCGAAGCGGCGCTCGAGGAGGCCGAGGCCGACTTCGAAGCCTCCGAGGCGCGCTCTGCTGAAGAGGTCGCGACGCTGGAGGGCGAGGTCGCCGCGCTCGAGCTCGAACGCGACGAAGCCGAGGAGGCCGCACGCGAGGCCCTCGCCGAGGAAGCCGAGGAATTGCTCGCCGAGGCCGAGGAAGAAGCCGAGGCGATCCTCGAAGGCGCCGAGGCCCGAGTCGAGGCGCTCGATGAGCGCGAGGCCGCACTCGACGAACGCGCCGCCGACCTCGACGTCGAAGAGGAACGGCAGGCCGCCAACACCTTCGGCAACGGCATCCACGTCGTAGGCGAGGACATCGAGGCGGGGACCTACCGCACCGACGGCGGGGGCACCTGCTACTGGGCCCGGTTGTCGGGCCTCGGGGGTGGCCTCAACGACATCATCGCCAACGGCCTGCCCGACGGGCCGGCCACCGTCCAGATCAGCTCCAGCGATGCGGCCTTCGAGTCCAGCGGCTGCGGCGAGTGGACGCGCAGCGACTGACCTCGCCGCCCTGCATCGGCTTGGGGAGCTTCACCGGCTGCGCAGGCGATGACCATCGCCAGCAGGAGGGTCAAGGGGCGTCGGAGGGAAGAGGACGGGGGGCTGCCCGTCGAGGCGCTCCGGCATCGCGCGGCGTGGGCGGCGAGCGCCAGGCTCAGGACCACCTCGGCGAAGTAGACGACGGCGCACGTAGCCCTGGACGGCTTGCAGTGACAGCGAGCATGAGACCCGCGTCTTGCGCCGATGGTGCTGTCGAGCGGATGACCTACGGGTTGCCGCCTACCCGCCGAGTGATCCGGCGCAGGCGACGAAGATCACGGCAAGCAGGAGCATGATCGTCGCGTAGCCCACGCACGTTGTCAGGGGCCCGGAGACTCGGTCCCCGGTCACGTCGTCGACCCGGCGGCTCGTCCTCCGGGAGGATGCGAGGCGAGGGCGAATCGGACCCCCTTCAGCGGTGCGTTCTCGACTACGCTGACATCGACGCCGGGCGTCGTCGCCGGAGCCTGCGGCGCAGGCAGGGCGCGTTGCGACCGGGTGCGGCGCCGGTGTTGGCAGGCACATGGTCGACCGAATCGGGGCGCAGCGGTGGTGAGCGACCTGACGCCACTCGGGCCGGACGAGGTCGTGGCCATCCCTGTGGGCGAGCGCGAGGGTCTCGTGCTCTTGCTCGGATGTGAGCTCAGCGACGGCGAGGCGTCGGTGCCGAGGGCCTTCGTCGACGCGGCCGTCGACAAGGGCGGGATCCTCGGTGGAGCGGTTGCCGCCAAGGGCCTGCTCGACGGGTCGCTCGTGCGCTTGGCTCCCGAGACGGTCAAGCAGCTCCGTGAGGGCGCCGCCTTCGTCAAGGACAGCCAGGGCTTGGCGCTCGGCACGCTCAAGCAGGCTGGCGGGGGTCGCTTCACCCACTCGGTGCGGTTCATGCCCGGTCCGGCCAACCCCGCGGCGGCGGGTCTCATCCTCCAGACGATCGCGGTGCAGTACCAGCTCGGGCAGATCCAGAAGGCGCTCGAGGTCGTCGACCTCAAGCTCGACCTTCTGCTCCAGGGCCAGCAGCACGGTGTGCTCTCCGAGCTCGTCTCGCTCGGCGAGCGGCTCGCCGAGCTGCAGGACAAGGCCGAAGCCGGTCACGACCTGACCGCCGCCGACGAGGTCAAGATCCGTGACTACGAGGACGTCTGCTCGCGGCAGGCGCGCGAGTCGGCGCTGTGGCTCGGGCAGCTCCGTGACCTCCTCGCCGCCGACGCGCTGCCACTCAGCGCCCACCGAGACCGTCTCAAGCGGTTGCTCGAGGAGCACCTCGCGTTCTGGCTGCGGGTCTTCGTGCGGAGCCGGCTGTCGCTGGCGCGGGCCCGCACGCTGCGGCTGTACCGGGCCGCGATCGCCGAGCCCGATGAGTGGGCACGGCGCCTCACCTCGCAGGTCGAGGCCGACCTCGCCGTCATCGGCTCCGAGCTGGTCGCCCTGACCCTTGAGCTCGACGCCTACCTGCGGCGCACCGACATCGCCAGCGGACTCGAGCAGCTGTCCTGGCGGAAGAAGGCCGAGGTGCGCCGGCGTCGGCGGGAGCTCTGGGGCCTGCACGAGGAGCTGCGAGGGTGCCTCGAGGACGTGCTGGCGGCCTTGCCGGGTGCGGACGAGGCGTCGCTGCCCGATCTTCCGGCGCCCCTCGGGCGCCGCGAAATCGAGCCCCCGCCGATCCGCGACAGGCTTGCCGAGGCTCCGGACCTGCTCAAGCACCAGGTTGGCGAGGCCGGCAGGTGGCTCGACGATCAGCGCCGCGAGGTCGTCGAGAGCGCTCGGCGGCCGATCGCCAGACACCGCGAGAGCCGAGGTGGTGAGCATCCCGAGGACGGCGCATC
>SLNF01000281.1 GCA_007133145.1 Nitriliruptorales bacterium | reverse complement strand
CGTCGCAGGGATCCGCCACTCGGTGGTGCGGGCCGCCCGGCCCCGCCGCGCCGGCTCGGCGCCGATTGGCGACTCGCGTCGCTGGCGTCGCAGGGATCCGCCACTCGCGCGTGTGGCGGCGCCCCGGCCAGCCGTGCCGACGGTCGCGCTAGGCGAGGGTCTGGGAGCGCAGCATCCCGCCGCGGCCGGTGAGGGTGAGGATCATCCACACCGCGACGCCGAAGACCGCCGTGGTGAGCGGCACGTGGACGGCGAGCACCGAAACGTGGCCCATCCCGACGATGAGGGAGGTGCCCAGGAGGAGCGCGATGCTGCCCCACAGCACCCACGACGGCGCCCCGCCACGGCGGGCGAGCAGCGCGACGACGACCTGGGCGAGGCCGATGACCGGCAGGGACTCGCCGACCGGACCGTGCCAGGAGGCCGCCGCCCCCACGCCCTGCATCATCATCCCGCCGAGGACGGTCATCACGAGCAGCCCGAGCGCCTGGACGTGGGCGAGGAGGTTGACGATGCGCAGCGGCCTTCCGGTGCGAGCGTCGGTCATGGCAATGCCTCCGGTGGGCTGTTGACAGTGTGTAAGTCGCGGGAAACGGTAGCAGCGCGCGACGACGCCGGCGGTGACCCGGCCGGCCGCTAGGCTCCCCGGGCCATGGCCCGCATCCTCGTGCTCTCGACCGTCCACCAGGCGGAGGACCCGCGCATCCGCCGGCGCACCGTGGCCGTACTCGCCGATGAGCACGACGTGCGCTACGTCACCCCGCCGCCGGGCCCGGTGGACGCGGCGGCGTTCACCTGGCGGCCGCTGCATGGCGGTAGGGTCCGCCGCTGGTTCACCGCGGCGCGCGAGATCCTGCGCGGCGACGTCGACCTCGTGAGCCTCCACGACCCGGAGACGATCCCGCTCGGCCTCGCTGCGTCGCTGCTGCGGCGCCGCGCCGTCGTCGTCGACGTCCACGAGGACGTCCCCGACCAGATCCGCACGAAGCCGTGGCTGCCCGCGCCGCTGCGCGGCCCGTTGGCAGGGCTGGCCGCGGGGCTGCTGCGCCTCGCCGAGCGCGTGACGACGATCACCCTGGCGGAGCCGAACTACGCCCACCTCTTCGCCAGGCGTCACCCCGTCCTGCCGAACTACCCCGACCCTGATGGCCTGCCCGCGCCCGCGCCCTCTGAGGGCGCGGTCGTCTACGTCGGTGATGTCACCGAGGCCCGCGGCGCGCTCCTCGCCGTCGAGGCTGTCGGCGCCCTGCCCGAGCCGCGCCCGCCGCTGCGGCTCATCGGCCGCTGTGCGCCCGCCCTCGCCCGACGGCTGGCCGCCCGCGGCGCCGAGTTGGGCGTCGCCGTCGACCTCCCGGGCTTCCTGCCCCACCCCGAGGCGATGGCCGCCGCGACGCGCGCTGCGGTCGGGCTCTCCCCGCTGGCCGACCTCCCGAACTACCGCCACTCGTTGCCGACGAAGACCCTCGAGTACCTCGCGCTCGGGGTGCCGGTCCTCGCGAGCGACCTGCCCGGCACCGCCGAGGTCCTCGACGGCCTGCCGGGCGTCGCGCTCGTCGCCCCCGAGGACGTCACCGCCTGGCGCGACGCGCTTGCCGAGTCGCTCGCTGACCCGGATCGGCGCCGGGCTGCACGTGAGGGCGCCGAGGCGGTCCGTGCGCGTTTCCGGTGGCCGGCCGAGCGGCTGCGGGTCGTCTACGCCGCGGCGCTTGCCGACGCCGGACGCTGACTCCAGCGTGCGTGCGGCGAAGGGCGGCTGGCAACGGTTCGAGGGCATGGAGTCGCCACTCGGTGGGGGGGGGGCGTGGCTCCCGCCGTGTCGGCGGCGACGACGCACGCGGTCGCGCTGCGTTGACAGTCCGTCGTGCCCTCGGCAGGCTCGGGCCGAGGGACTGCAACGCGCGACGGCGTGGCGCGGCCGCCGACGCTCCGCCGTCGCGTCGCCCCGCCGCAGGGAGTGATGATGAGGGAGTACGGCGGCCCACTGAGCCGGTTCACCGTCGTGCAGGCGATGGTCCTCACCGGCCTCGTGATCCTCGGCATCCTCGCCTTCGCCGGCGCCTTCGGCGAGGCCGAGCAGCCCCTCGACCTCGAGCGACTCGAGGGCCGTGACCGCATCACCACGGCGATCGCGGTCTCCGAGGCCGGATGGGACTCCGCAGACACCGTCGTGCTCGCCACGGCGGTGGACTTCCCCGACGCCCTCGCGGCGAGCGCGGTGGCCGCAGCGACCGACGCGCCGCTGCTGCTCACCGACGCGCTCGCGCTGCCCCGCCCCGTGGCCGACGAGATCGAGCGCCTCGGCGCGGAGACCGTCTACCTCCTGGGCGGCGAGGGGGTCATCGATCCGACGGTGCCTTGGCAGCTCGACTACCTCGACCTCGGCCTCGAGGTCGAGCGCATCGCCGGGCCCGACCGCTACGCCACCGCCGCGGCGGCCGCGCGACGTGCCGGCGCTCCCGGGGGCGAGGCCTCCATCGCCCTGGGGACCGACTTCCCCGACGCGGTCGCCGCGAGCGCGCTCGCGGCGACACCCCAGCGGGCACCGATCCTCCTCACCGAGCCCGACGGGTTGCCCGAGCCGACCGTCGGGGCCCTCGACGACCTCGGCATCGAGCGGGTGGAGGTCGTCGGCGGCGCAGCCAGCGACGCCGTCGTCGCCGAGCTCGAGGCGCTCGGCCTCGAGGTGACGCCTCGGGTCGGTGCCGACCGCTACGCCACCTCGGTCAGTGTCGCCGAGGAGGCCCTCGTCCGCCTCGAGGAGCCGACCCCGCTCGTCCTCGCCAGTGGTGAGGGCTTCCCCGACGCCCTCGCCGCCGGCGCGCTCAGCGCGAGGGTCGGCGGGACGCTCGTGCTCACCCCGTCGGAGGGCGACAGCGAGCCCGTCGAGGCGCTGCTGCGCGAGCACGCCGAGCGCTGGGACGTCGGCTTCGTCGTCGGCGGAGGGGGCGCGATCACCCTCAACGGGCTCGAGCGGCTTGCGGCGATGGCCGCCGACCTGCCGGCCCCGCCGGTGCCGGAGGACCCCGAGAACGGCCCGGAGGACGACGCCGGATCGCCCCTGGGTCCCGATCCCGACGCGCCGACCGAGGACGAGGACGACGCCGAGGACGACGCCGAGGAGGACGCCGAGGAGGAAGACCCCGAGGGGGGCGACGACACGGCGGCTGAGGCCACGGACGGCGACAGCTAGCCGCGAGCGGCGAAGGCCGCTCGCGCCCGGGCTATCCGTGCGCTGGGCGCACGATTAGCGCAGGTTCGTCACCGTCACGTCAGCGGCGCGCGCCCTGGGTGACGGAGGGCAGTGGCGGCGGTGCGGAGTCGCCTTCAGGCGCGACCTCCGGAGCGGCCCAAAACCATACGAAGCACCGTACTATTCGACGCTCGGTGAGGGTGGCATCACCGAGCCCACCGTGGAGGCCGCGTCCGCCGGTCCGTGACACCGGTGGCCGGGGGTGTCCGTCGGGACAAGGCGCCAAGCCGATCCCCACGGAGGCGGCGTCCGCGCTTGGAGAGACTCCGCGCCTCCCCCTCTGTCCTCGACTTCGTCATGGATGCGCAGATGCCTGCGACGTCGCACTTCGGTCATGCCACCACGACGCGCGCCATGGCGCGCGTCGCCGCGGCCCTCCTGCTCGCCGGCGCACTGGCGCTCGGCTCGGCCTCCCCGGTTGCGGGCGAGACGGGCGTGGAGCGGATCGCCGGTGCCGACCGGGTCGGCACCGCCGTCGCGGTCTCGCAGGCTGGTGGTGACGACGCCGACGTCGCGTTGCTCGCCGAGCAGTCGGCGTTCCCGGATGCGCTCGTCGCCGCCTCCCTCGCCGCGCGCCGCAACGCGCCGCTGCTCTACACCCATGGCACGGTCCTCTCCGAGCCCGCACGCGCCGAGATCACCCGCCTCGGGGTCGACACCGTGCTCATCCTCGGGGGGACCGCCGTGGTGAGCGAGGAGGTCGAGGCGGCGCTCGTCGCCGACGGGCTCGCCGTCGAGCGTCGCGCGGGCCCGGACCGCTACGGCACCGCTGCGGCGATCGCCCTCGACGTCGGCGCGCAGGACGAGGTCCTCCTCGCGCTCGGGGAGGAGACCGCCCGCGCCGGTGGCTGGCCCGACGCCATCGCTGCGGCCTCGCTGGCCGGCGCTCCGTCGAGCCCCCCGACACTGCTCACGACCCACGACGCGGTGCCCGAGACCACGCTCGAGGCCCTCGAGACCCTCACGCCGCAGCGGGTGCGCCTGCTCGGCGGGGAGGCGGCGATCAGCGCCGACGTCGCGAGCGAGCTCGAGGCCGCCGGCTACGAGGTTGCCCGTGCGGCCGGGGTCAACCGCTACGCCACGGCGACGGCGATCGCCAGCGCGGCCCTCGAGGACCTCGAGGCGGAGCGGCTGCGCCCGATCGCGGCCTCAGCCACCTCGCTGCCCGACGCCGTGCTTGCCGGTGCGCTGGCCGCACGGCTCGGTCAGCCGTTCGTCTTCGCCCACCCGACGCGCGGCGAGGAGCACACCCACGCGTTCCTCCGTGAGCGTCGCGAGCGCTGGGACGGCCTCACCCTCGTCGGTGGCGAGGCTGCGGTCAGCGAGTTCTCCGAGCAGACCCTCATCGCCTCGCTCGCCGGCGAGCCGTGGTCGGCGGTGGCCCCCGAGCCCTGGGAGGCCGGCTGGGAGCCCGCGGCGGGCTGGGAGACCTGGGACGCCCTCGCGCAGTGCGAGAGCGGTGGTCGCTGGGACATCAACACCGGCAACGGCTTCTACGGCGGGCTGCAGTTCCACCCCGACTCCTGGCGGGCCGCCGGCGGCACCGGCTGGCCCCACGAGGCGACCCGTGAGGAGCAGATCTACCGCGGGGAGCGGCTCCAGTCGATCCAGGGCTGGGGCGCATGGCCGACCTGCGCGCGG
>SLNF01000323.1 GCA_007133145.1 Nitriliruptorales bacterium | reverse complement strand
GGGTGGGGCTGCGGGGTGGGGCAGCGGGGGCCCGGCGCGTCAACCCTCGACCGCCGAGGCCATCGCGCGGAGCTTGAGCCGGGTCTCCTCGAGCTCATCCTCGGGCAGCGACGCGGCGACGATGCCCGCGCCGGCGAAGAGGCGGGCCCGCGCGCCGTCGACCTCCGCGCACCGCAGGGCGATGCCGAGCTCGCCGTCGCCGCGGGCGTCGACCCAGCCGACGGGGCCGGCGTAGCGCCCGCGGTCGAGGTGCTCGAGGCGGCGGATGACCTCGAGCGCGTCGAGGGTCGGGGTTCCGCACACCGCCGCGGTGGGGTGCAGCCGGCCGGCGAGGCTCAGGGCGTCCTCGGCGTCGCTGGCGAGGGTGCCGTGGACGTCGGTGGCGAGGTGCTGGACGTTGGCGAGGCGCAGCAGCCACGGCTCGGCGTCGGCGGTGAGGTCGGCGAGCACGGGCGCCAGCGCCGCGCGTACCGAGTCGACGGCGAAGACGTGCTCGGCGACGTCCTTGGCCGAGGCCCGCAGCGCCGCCCCGCGGGCGGCGTCGTCCTCGGGGTCGGCGGCGCGCGGGGCGGAGCCGGCGAGCACACGGGAGGTCACCGCGCGTCCCCAGCGGCGCGCGAGGAGCTCCGGGGTCGCCCCGACGAGCCCGTCGACGGCGAAGGTGTAGCAGGAGGGGAACCGGGCGGCGAGGCGCCGCACGAGCAGCCGCGCGTCGAACGGTGCCCGCGCCCAGACGACCCGGTCGCGGGCGAGGACGACCTTGTCGACCTCGCCGTCGGCGATCGACTTCGTCGCGGCAGCGACGGCGTCGAGCCAGCGCAGCTCGGCGAGGCCGGAGCCGGCGTAGCGGACGCGGTCGTGGGGCACCGGCGGTGCATGGGCCTCGACGAGACGCGCAGGGTCGGCGAGGCGTGGGTCGTCGGCCTCGGCGACGAGGGTCACCCAGGCCCGGCCGTCGCGCCGGCCGATGACGACCTCGGGCACGACGAGCCGTGAGCCCGCCCGCCCGGGGTCGAAGGTGAGGCTCGCGAACGCCACCGGCCCGGTGCCCGGCAGGCCGACCGGGTCGTCGGTCGTCACCGCGTCGAGCACCGCCCCGAGCGCAGCCCGTGCCTGCCCGGTGCGCTGCCAGCCGGTGGGCACCGCGATCGAGGCGGCAGTACCGGTGGCGACGAGTCCCTCACCGTCGTGCAGCCACACCCGCGCCGAGGGGTCGGGCAGCAGGTCGAGGAGGTCGCCGGGGTCGGCGATCGCCACGGTTCGCGCCCGCAGGCTCCGAGGGCGCGTCATCGCGTCGACGGCGGAGTCTCGGGGTCGGCGGGGTCCTCGGGTCGGTAGGGCTCGCCCTCCGCTGCGTCGGCGGTGATGCGCTCGGCGGCGGCGGCGAGCAGCAGCCGGCGGAAGTGGTGGGCGATGATCGCGCCGGTGGCCGGGAGCATGTCGCGGAAGGCGCCGACGAGGCGGGTCGACGCCTCCTCCTGCGAGCTCGCCGACTCCTGGATCGGGTCGCGGACGAAGCGCACGAAGAGCTCCACGGCCTCGTCGGCGATCGCCCGCATCGCCTCGTCGTGGCGGCGGGCGAGGCCGAGCAGCTCGTCGAGGGGCACGCCGGCCGCGAGCAGCGCCATCCCTGAGGTGAGCACCTCGGCGTCGGCGGGGGAGTAGCGCGCCTCGCCGTCGACGATCCGCGGTTCGAGGAGCTCCTCGCGCTCGAGCGCCTCGAGCAGCGCGACCGGCAGGTCGGTCGCCTCGGCGAGCTCCTCGCGGGTCAGCTCCACCGCCGCGTCCTCCTCGCCCGGGACGGGCCCGGCGAGCGCACGCACGAGGGCGGCGTCGGCAGGGTCCTCGTCGAGCATCCGGCGGATCACCGGCAGCGGCACACCGTCGGCCTCGAGGTCGCGGATCTGCGCGAGCCGCTCGCGGTGCCCGTCGTCGTACCAGGCCGGTGAGCCCTCCTGGGAGGGACGTGGCAGCAGCCCGGCGTCCTGGTAGCGGGCGATGGCCTCGGGGTCGACCTCGGCGGCGGCCGCGAGGTCATCGATGTGGTACCGCACGAGCCCACTCTACGTGCGGGTCGTGCCGCGGCGGGGTGTGGCGCCCCCCGTGCGGCTACCTCGTGACGACGTTCTCCTCGCTCAGCCGCTTGGCGACGGCGACGACGAGCTCACGCACGGTGCGGTCGGCAAGGCGGTGCAGCAAGGCGGTGTCGAGCTGACGCCCCATGCGCCCCAGCGGCGGGTCGTAGGCGCCCTGCATCACGAGGGTGGGGGAGTCCACCTCCCGCAGGCCGATCTCACCGTGGAACACCGGCAGCACGCGGTCGAGGGGCAGCGGCTCGCCGTCCTCGCCGAGTGGCTCCCACGACAGCACCCGCCACGTCATCTCCCCGAGTTGCCAGGGAGGACCGATACTCGCGAGCACCGGCCGGGAGAACCGACCGACGTCGAGGCGCAGCAGCCAGCGCTCGAGACCCGCGTCCTCGGCGGGCTGCGGGAGCCACTGGCCGGGGCTCCCCCGAAACGCCTCGGCGACGACGTCGGGCTCTCCGGGGACCGGGCACGTCTGAAACACCGTCGTCGTGGTCATCCTGCGCTCCTTCGGGGTCCCGCCCAACTCCATGAGGTCGCTGCCCCACTCGCGCTGCTCCACTGCCGCCATCGTCGTCCTCACTGCGCTCGCTCCGCCGCCTGCGGCTCGCCTACGGGGTCACGCCTGCGGCGAGACCCACAGGTTGCCCGCTCGGCTGCCGTCGCCGTCGGGCCGCGCGACGTGGCCGCTGCATGCCGAAGGTCCTGTTCACGAGACGGCCTGCGGGGACGTTGGGCCTCCCCACCACGGGACCCCCGCCACTGCCTGCCACGGTGAGGCGCGGGAAGGATCGCCTGCGAGACCGCCCGCGCGACGCGCGACGCGCCGCGCCCTCACCCACGAGGAGGCCGCATGCGCATCCGCGACGTGATGACCCCCAACCCGGTTGCCGTCGCCCCGTCGGCGTCGGTGCTCACCGCGCGGAGGCTCATGGCCCGGCACGGGATCCGGCACCTGCCCGTCGTCGTCGGCGGCACCCTCGTGGGCATCATCAGCGACCGCGACCTCCGCGTCGGTGACAAGGCCCTCGCCGACGCCCTCACGACGCTGCGGTCCGACCTCGTCAGCGGGCGCTACCGGGCCGTCGAGGCCGTGATGACCCGTCCGGTGCAGACCATCGCCCCCGGGGCGACGATCAACGAGGCCGCCCACCGCATGCGCACCCTCAAGATCAGCGCCCTGCCGGTGGTCGCCGAGGGCCGGCTCATCGGCATCCTCACCACCGACGACCTCCTCGCGACCCTCGCCGCGGTCACCGAACTCGACGACGAGGAGGACGGCCCCGACGACGAGGAGGGCGGCCGCGCCGAGGAGGAGGGCGGCCGCGACGAGGAGGAGCCCGAGGCCGCTGCCGTCGACGAGCCCTCCGAGCAGGAGGGGGAGGAGGTCCGCCCATGACGCCACCCGAGGTCACCCGCTACGGGGTCAACCTCGAGGCGCTCGACGAGGGCGCGTGCCGGGAGTTGCTCGCCGGTCACCCCCATCAACTCGGTCGGCTGGCCTTCGCCGACGGCGAGCGGCTGCTCGTCCTGCCGCTGACCTACCGGCTCCACCGTGGCGAGATCGTCTTCCGCACCGAGCGCGACAGCGTCATGGACGCCGCCGCCGACGGGGTGCGCGTCGCCTTCCAGGTCGACGCCGTCGACCCGACCTGGCAGGAGGGCTGGAGCGTGCTCGTCGACGGGGTGCTGCGCGACGTCGACGACGAGACGCGTCGGCGCGAGCTCGAGGACCTGCCGCTGCGCTCGTGGGCGCCGGGCACGCGCGACCGCTTCTGCCGCATCGAGGATGCAGCGATCGCGGGGCGTCGCATCGTCTGAGCCCGCCCGCGTCTGCGCCCGGGACCCGGGGCGTCGGCGTGCGGGGTCGGGCTCGTCGGCCGCCGTCGCCGCTCCCGACCGCCGTTACCCCCGCTCGTCCCCGACGTCGAGGAAGTCGTCGAGCGCGCTCTCCCCGCGCCGCTGCCCGGCCGGGGCGTGCACGGCGGCGCGCTCCTCCTCGGTGAGGTCGGCGAGGCCGAGGTCCCGGTGCCCCGCACCGCTGCCGTTGAGCCGTGTGGTCGGTGCGTCGTGCGCGGGTGACCCCAGCGGCTCGGTGGGCGCGTCGGCCTGCAGTGCCGAGAACGCCTCGGTCGGGGGGCTGCCGCGGCGCTCGGTGAGCGCCTCGGTCGGCGTGCCCGCAGAGGGCATGGCCCACAGCGAGTCGAGCTCGTCGGCGAGCTCGTGTGCGTCGTCGTCCTCGCGGTACTCGCCCTCGAAGCCGTCGCCGTCGCCGTCGCCGGGCGTGGCGGCCCCACGCTCCGCGCGAGCCGCCTCGGCGATGAGCGACTCGAGGTCGTCGTCCGCCTCGCCCTCGGCGGGGTCCGCCGTCCGCTGCCCGGCGCGGTCGGCCATGGTCGCGGCGGCGTCCTGCGCCTCGGCGTCGACGCGGGCACGCAGGATCGCGGCGTCCTCCGGGCTCATCACCCGGTGGCCGAGCTCGCAGCAGCCATGCGCGTCGACGCTGACCGCGACGTGGCAGTAGCGGCACAACGGACGTCCGTCGTCGGTCGTCGTGGCGGCGCGGCGCTTGAGCAACGGCATCGGACCCTCTTTCCTCTCGTGCCTCCCACGCCCTGCATCGGCGCACCGGCGCGCGTCCTTGAGGCGATGGCCATGCCCGGGGGCCGGCCGACGTGCGTCGTGGGCCCTGCGAGGCGCTGGAACCCATGGTCGCGCACGGCGGCTGGTCGCGCTGACCGCCGCGGTCGTCGCTCCCTGGCCGGGCGGCCGACATCGCGCCGGCCGCGCCGGCCGTGGCGGCCGCGGCC
>SLNF01000164.1 GCA_007133145.1 Nitriliruptorales bacterium | reverse complement strand
GGCGTGCCCGCCGGTCTCAAGCCCAGCGGCGCGGCCGACCTCGCCCTCGTCGACGCCGGGGCCGTGGCCACCGCCGCGGGCGTGCAGACGCGCAACGTCGTGCGCGCCGCGCCGGTGCGCCTCACCGAGCGCCACCTCGCCGACGGGCGGGCGCGGGCGGTGCTGCTCAACGCCGGCAGCGCGAACGTCTGCACCGGGCCGGAGGGCCTCGCGCTCGCCGTGCAGTCCGTCGCCGAGGTCGCCGGGCATCTCGGCTGCGACCCCGCCGACGTGCTCGTGGCCTCGACCGGCGTCATCGGCGAGCCGATCCCCGCCGAGCCGCTGCTGTCGGGCATCCCGCGGGTGGCCGCCGCGCTCTCGCCGAGCGGGGGGACGGATGCCGCCGACGCGATCCGCACGACCGACACGACGGTCAAGGAGGCCGCCGCCCGCGTCGCCGACGCCGCGGGCAGCGCGGTCGTCGGCGGCTTCGCGAAGGGCTCGGGGATGATCGCCCCGGGGATGGCGACGATGCTCGCGGTGCTCACCACCGACGCCGCCCTCGACGCCGAGACCGCCCGGGGCCTGCTCGCCGACGCCGTCGAGGCGACCTTCAACCGCATCAGCGTCGACGGCTGCATGTCGACGAACGACGCCGTGCTGCTGCTCGCCACCGGCACCGCCCCCGCGCCACCGTCGACCGCGGCGCTCGCCGACGGGCTCACCGCGGTCTGCGGCGCGCTCGCCGAGGACATCGTGCGCGACGGCGAGGGCGCGCAGCGTCTCGTGCGCCTCGCGGTGACGGGAGCGCTCAGTGACGGCGAGGCCCTCGCGGTGGCACGCGCCGTCGCCGACAGCGCGCTCGTGCGCACCGCCGTGGCCGGCGGGGACCCCAACTGGGGCCGGGTCATCGGCGCGGTCGGCGCCGCCCCCGCCGAGGTCGACCCCGAGCGCATCGCGATCGCCTTCGGCGGGGTCGTCGTCTGCGCCGACGGCGTGGCCGCGGCCTTCGACCGCGCCGCCGCTGCTGCGGCGCTCGCGGGTCCCGACGTCGACCTCGCCGTCGACCTCGGCCTCGGTGACGGCGCGGCGACGCTGCTGGCCTGCGACCTCACCCACGAGTACGTGACGATCAACGCGGAGTACACGACGTGAGCGCCTCCCCCGACGCCCTCGCCCCACCCGACCTCACCGACCGCACGAAGGTCGCGCAGGACAAGGCCCGCGTCCTGCGCGAGGCGCTGCCGTGGATCACCCGCTGGCGCGGGCGCACCGTCGTCGTGAAGTACGGCGGCAACGTCGCCGGCGAAGGGGAGGGTCCCGACGAGGCAACCGCCGCCTTCGCCGCCGACATCGCCCTCATGCGCTCGGTCGGCGTCAACGTCGTCGTCGTCCACGGCGGCGGGCCGCAGATCTCGACGCTGAGCCGCCGACTCGGCCTCGAGGCCGACTTCGTCGCCGGCCAGCGCGTCACCGACGCCGCGACCCTCGAGGTCGTGCGCCTCGCCCTGCTCGGCCACGTCAACCCCTGGCTCGTCGGCCTCATCGCCGACGCCGGCGCCGCGGCCTCGGGCGTCTCGGGCACCGACAGCGGGCTCGTCGCCGCCCGCCAGGCCGACCCCGCGCTCGGCTACGTCGGCGAGGTCACCGCGATCACCCCGACGCTGCTGTGCGGCCTGCTCGCCGATGGCGTCGTGCCGGTGGTGGCCACCCTGGGACGAGGCGAGGACGGCACGGTCTACAACATCAACGCCGACCGCGTCGCCGGGGCGATCGCCACCGCGCTCGGCGCCGACAAGCTCATCTACCTCACCAACGTCCCCGGGCTCTACGAGCACTTCGGCAGCGACGCCTCGGCGCTGCTGTCGACCGTCGGCGTCGCCCGGCTCCAGGCGATGCTCGACGACGACGAGCTGCGCACGGGCATGGTGCCGAAGATCACGAGCGTCGTCGAGGCGCTCGCCGGCGGCGTGGCCCAGGCCCACCTCCTCGACGGGCGCATCGAGCACGCCTTGCTCCTCGAGGTCTTCACCGACGAGGGGATCGGCACGATGGTCGTCCCCGAGGAGGCCGAGGCGCTGCCGCCGCCACCGGGCGTCGCAGGCGGGGGAGGGTGCCGGTGACCCTCGAGGACCTCCGCGCGCGCGAGGCTGCCGCGCTGCTGCCGACCTACGCGCGCCAGCCCGTCGTCTTCGTCGAGGGCCGGGGCGCGACGCTCTACGACGACGCGGGCACCGCCTACCTCGACTTCCTGTGCGGGCTGTCGGTGACCTCCCTCGGCCACGCCCACCCCGCGGTCGCCGACGCCGTCGACGCGCAGATGCGCCGCCTCGTCCACGTGTCGAACCTCTTCTACACCGAGCCGCAGGTCGCCCTCGCCGAGCGCCTTGCGGCGCTCGCCGGCTGGGACGACGGGCGGGTCTTCCTCTGCAACTCCGGCGCCGAGGCCAACGAGGCGGCGATCAAGCTCGCCAGGCGCTGGGGCAAGCAGCGCGACCCCGGCAAGGTCCGCGTCGTCTCGCTCGACGGCGGCTTCCACGGCCGCACCCTCGCCGCGCTGCTCGCCACCGGCAGCCCCGACAAGCACGCGCCGTTCGCCCCGCTCGGCGACTGGGTGACCCACGTGCCCCACGACGACCCCGAGGCGCTCGCCGGCGCCGTCGACGGTGACGTCTGCGCGGTCTGGGTGGAGGTCGTCCAGGGCGAGGGCGGGGTGCGCCCGCTGTCGCCGGCGATGCTCACCACCGCCCGCGAGCTGTGCGACCGCTACGACGCCCTGCTCGTCGCCGACGAGGTCCAGACCGGCATCGGCCGGCTCGGCGCGTGGTACGGCTGGCAGACCACCGGGGTCGTCCCCGACGTCCTCTGCCTCGCCAAGGCCCTGGCCAACGGCCTGCCGATCGGTGCGATCCTCGCCCACGCCCCCGCCGCCGGCGCCTTCGGTCCCGGCGACCACGCGACGACCTTCGGTGGCGGGCCGGTCATCGCCTCGGCCGCGCTCGCCGTCCTCGACACGCTCGAGTCCGAGGGCCTCGTCGCCCGCGCCGGTGAGCTCGGCACGGCGCTCGCCGCCCGCCTCGACGACCTCGTCGACCGCTGCGAGCTCGCGGTCGGCCATCGCGGTCGCGGGCTGCTGCAGGCCCTCGTCCTCGACCGGCCCGTCGCCGCCGCCGTCGCCGCCGCCGCGCTCGACGAGCGCCTCGTCGTCAACGCCGTCGCCCCCGACGCGATCCGTCTCGCCCCGCCCCTCGTCATCGACGAGACCGACCTCGACACCATGGCCGAGCGCCTCTCGGCCGCCCTCGACCGCACCGCCGCCGAGCAAGGAGCGACGTCGTGACCCGCCACTTCCTCACCGTCGACGACCTCGACGCCGCCGAGCTCCTCGCCGTGCTCGACCACGCCGACACGCTCAAGGCCGAGCGTGCGCAGGGTCGCCGTCAGCGCGACGACCTCGCCGGGCGCACCGTGGGACTGCTCTTCGAGAAGCCCTCGACGCGCACCCGGGTCTCCTTCGAGATCGCCGTCGCCGAGCTCGGGGCCTCCCCCCTCGTGTTGTCCGCGGCCGAGCTCCAGCTCGGCCGCGGGGAGACCGTCGGCGACACCGCGCGGGTGCTCTCACGCTACCTCGACGCCCTCGCGGTGCGCACCTTCGGCCAGTCGCGCCTCGAGACCCTCGCCGCCGAGGGCACGATCCCGATCATCAACATGCTCAGCGACCTCGCGCACCCCTGCCAGGCCCTCGCCGACCTCCAGACGATCCGCGAGGCCACCGGGGGGCTGGCCGGGCGGCGGCTGACCTACCTCGGCGACGGCAACAACGTCGCCCACTCGCTGCTCGTCGCCGGCGCCCTCGTCGGCCTCGACGTCACCGTCGCCCACCCCGAGGGCTACGGGCCCGACCGCGAGGTCCTCGCCCGTGCCCGCGCGCACGCCGCGTCGAGCGGCGCGGAGGTGACCGCGACGACCGACCACCTCGGCGCGGTCGCCGGCGCGGACGTCCTCTACACCGACGTGTGGGCGTCGATGGGCCAGGAGGGCGAGGCCGACGCGCGCGCGGCGGCCTTCGCGCCCTACCGCCTCGACGGCGACGCGCTCGCCGCGGCCTCCGAGCGGGCCATCGTCCTGCACTGCCTGCCCGCCCACCGCGGCGAGGAGATCAGCGCCGCCGCGCTCGACGGGCCGCAGTCGCGGGTGTGGGACCAGGCGGAGAACCGTCTGCACGCCCAGAAGGCCCTGCTACTCGCGCTGCTGGGGTGAGCGCGGTGGCCGATCCCAGCCCGCGGGAGCGTCGCCGGCGCCTGCTCGCCGACCTCGTCGCGCGCTACGAGGTCGCGAGCCAGGCCGAGCTCGTCGCGCTGCTCGCTCGCGCCGGTGTCGAGGCCACCCAGGCCACCGTCAGCCGCGACCTCGAGGAGCTCGGCATCGGCAAGCAGCGCGGTGCCGACGGCCGACTCGCCTACGCCCTGCCCGAGCCCGGCGGGCTCGCCCAGGTCCTGCGCCAGTTCGCCGTCGACGTCGCCGCCTCGGGCAACCTCGCCGTCGTGCGCACCCCGCCGGGGGCGGCCGCCGCGGTGGCCAGCGCGATCGACGGGGCCGACCTCGACGGCGTCCTCGCCACGGTGCAGGGCGACGACACGCTCCTCGTCGTCGCCGAGGAGGGCACGAGCGGCCACGAGGTCGCCGCCGTCCTGCGCGCGCGCAAGCACGCCAACCCCGCGAGGGGCACCCTGCCCGCCGCCGACGCCGACGCGACGTCCTGACCGACCGACCCGACCGACCCGACCGTCCCTAGGAGCCGTGCCATGAGCCGACCACGCCTCGTCCTCGCCTACTCCGGCGGCCTCGACACCTCGGTGGCGATCCGCTGGCTCGCCGAGGAGAAGGGCTACGACATCATCGCCCTCGCCATCGACGTCGGGCAGGCCCAG
>SLNF01000181.1 GCA_007133145.1 Nitriliruptorales bacterium | reverse complement strand
TGGTGCGGCGCCGCGACGTCGACGCGCTCGCCGGCTGCCGGCTGTGGCTCGCCGCGCCGCTGCTTCCCGGCGTCGCGGCGGGCGGCTACGCTCCGGGACCCTGAGCGGCCTAGCGGGCCGCGAACGCGACCCCCACCGTCGCCGACCACCGATCGAGGAGCCCCGGCCGTGCACCCTGACCTCGAGGAGATCACCCACGACGCCGAGACGATCGCCGCGCGCGTCGCCGAGCTCGCCGCCGAGATCGACCGGGACTACGCCGGCAAGGAGATCCTCCTCGTCGGCGTCCTCAAGGGCGCCTTCATGCTCATGGCCGACCTCTCCCGGAAGCTGACGACTCCCACCGACGTCGACTTCATGGCGGTGTCGAGCTACGGCTCCTCCACCCAGTCCTCCGGCGTCGTGCGCATCCTCAAGGACCTCGACCGGGACATCAGCGGGCGGCACGTGCTCCTCGTCGAGGACATCCTCGACTCCGGGCTGACCCTGCAGTACCTCGTGCGCAACCTCGGCGCACGCAAGCCCGCCTCGCTCGCGGTCCTCACCCTGCTCACGAAGCCGAACCCGCTGCGCCCCGACGTGCCGCTCTACGAGGGCTTCGCGATCCCCGACCGCTTCGTCGTCGGCTACGGCCTCGACTACGACCAGGCCTACCGCGGGTTGCCCTACATCGGCGTGCTCAAGCCTGAGATCTACGTCTGAGGGCCGCGGTCGCGGGCCGCTCGAGGAGGCGGCACGCCACCTTGCGGGTGGGCGCGGGCGCAGGCAGCATGGTTCTGGCTTAGGGTACCCTAACCTCGGATGGAGGCCCGCATGCGCGCCGGCACGGACACCGCGTCGGCGACGTCGACCCCGGCCGCTCCCGCAGCGCCACCCCCGGCCGCACCGCCGGCGCCGTCGGCCCGTCGCCGGCGCTCGGGTCGTCCACCGTTCCACCTCGTCCTTCCCGCGCTCATCGCCGCAGCGGCGGCGGGGTTGCCGCTCGTCTACCTCGTCGTCCGCGCCGCCGAGGCCCCCGAGCGCGCGATCGACCTCCTCTGGTCGGCCTCGACCGCGCAGGTCGTGGCCAACACCGCCGTCCTCGTCGCGCTCGTCGTCACCGGGGCGCTGCTCGTCGGGGTGCCGATGGCCTGGCTCACCACCCGCACCGACCTGCCGGGCAGGCGGACCTGGGCGCTGCTCGGTGCGCTGCCGCTCGTCATCCCGAGCTACGTCGCAACCTACGCCTACATCGCCGCGCTCGGCCCCGGCGGCGCCGTCGAGTCCACGCTCGGGCTGACGCTGCCGACCATCTACGGTCTCGGCGGGGCCACGTTCGTCCTCGTCCTCGTGAGCTACCCCTACGTCATGCTCACCGTCCGGGGCGCGCTGGTGGGCATCGACCCCGGGCTCGAAGAGGTCTCGCGCAGCCTCGGCCACAACGTCTCCCAGACCCTGCGCCGGGTCACCCTGCCGCTGCTGCGCCCCGCGATCGGGGCGGGCTCGCTGCTCATCGCCCTCTACGTCCTGAGCGACTTCGGCGCGGTCAGCCTCCTGCGCTTCGACTCGTTCACGCGGATGATCTACACGAGCTACCGTGCGGGCTTCGACCGTACCGGGGCGGTCGTGCTCGCCCTCCTGCTCGTGGCCTTCACCGTCGCGCTCCTCGTCGTCGAGGCCCGCGTGCGCGGCCGGATCGCCGGGCACCGCGTCGGCACCGGGGTGCGGCGCCAGCCGCGCACGGTCCCGCTCGGGCGCTGGCGCTGGCCGGCACTGGCCTTCGTCACCGTCGTCGTCGGGCTCTCGCTCGTCCTGCCCGTCGGGGTGCTCCTCTACTGGCTGGTGCGCGGCGTCACCGCTGGCGAGCCGCTGCGGCTGGCGTCGGAGACCTGGGTCGCGGCATGGAACTCCGTGCGTGCCTCGGGCCTCGCGGCGCTCGTCGCCGTCGCGCTCGCGTTGCCGGTCGGAGTGCTCTCGGTGCGCTACCGCAGCCGTGCCACCGCCGCCCTCGAGCGCGCGACCTACCTCGGCTACGCCCTGCCGGGCATCGTCATCGCCCTCGCGCTCGTCTTCATCGGCGCCCGTTGGGCGGGCCCGCTCTACCAGACGCTCGCGATGCTCGTCGGGGCCTACGTCGTGCTCTTCCTGCCCCAGGCCGTCGGTGCGGTCCGCGCCTCGGTCCTGCAGGTGCCGCCCTCGGTCGAGGAGGCCGCCCAAGGGCTCGGCGAGCCCGGATGGCGGGTCCTGTTCAGGGTCACGACCCCGCTCGTGCGCCCGGGGATGCTCGCCGGTGGCGCGCTCGTCTTCCTCACCGCGATGAAGGAGCTGCCGGCCACGCTGCTGCTCGGGCCCACCGGCGACCGTACGCTGGCGACGGCGATCTGGAACGCGACATCGGAGGCGTTCTTCGCCCGGGCCGCCGCGCCGGCGCTCGTGCTCGTCCTCATCTCGGGGATCCCCATGGCGATCCTGCTGCGACGACGGCACGGACTCGGCGCATGACCCGCGACCAAGGAGACATCGAGGTGGACGAGGTCGTCATCGCCGCGCACGGGCTCGTGCGTGAGTACGGCGGGCCCGGGGGCGTGCGGGCCGTCGACGGCGTCGACCTCGAGGTCCCCCGCGGGCGCATCCTCGGCCTGCTCGGACCCTCGGGCTGTGGCAAGACGACGTTCCTGCGGCTCGTCGCCGGCTTCGAGGAACCCGACGACGGCAAGATCGAGATCGACGGGCAGCTCGTCGCCGATGCGGGCCGCTCGGTGCCGCCCGAGCGCCGCCGGGTCGGCATCGTCTTCCAGGACTACGCGCTCTTCCCGCACATGAACGTCGCGCGCAACGTCGCCTTCGGGCTCTCCCGCGCTGAGCGCGCCGGCGGCGGACGTGTCGCAGAGGTCCTCGACCTCGTCGGCCTCGCCGGCAAGGGCGACCGCGCGCCGTACGAGCTCTCCGGTGGCGAGCAGCAGCGCGTCGCGCTCGCGCGGGCGCTCGCACCCCGGCCCTCGGTCGTCCTGCTCGACGAGCCGTTCAGCAACCTCGACGCCGCGCTGCGAGGGCAGGTGCGTGCCGAGGTCCGGCGTATCCTCAAGGATGCCGGCACGACGGCGGTCTTCGTCACCCACGACCAGGAGGAGGCGCTCTCGCTCTCCGACGAGGTCGCGGTGATGCACGCCGGCAAGGTCCACCAGCTCGACCGGCCCGAGGCGCTCTACCACCGCCCGGCCGACCGCACCGTGGCCGCCTTCGTCGGCGACGCCGACTTCGTGCCGGGCATCCAGAGTGGGCACCGGGTGCGCACCGACTTGGGCGAGCTCGAGCTCGTCAACCCACTCGCGGCGTTCGGTCGGGAGGTCGAGGTGCTCGTCCGGCCCGAGGACCTCGTCCTGCACGCCGACCCCGACGGTGACGGGCGTGTCGTCGACCGGGAGTTCTACGGCCACGACCAGGTGCTCGCCGTGGAGCTCGACTCCGGGCGCGTCGTGCGCGCGCGGCTCGGCTCGGTCGCCCACCTGCGGGTCGGCGACCGCTGCCGCGTCGACGTCGCGCGGCCCGTCCAGGCCTTCCCGCGCGGGCTCGTCGACGGGGCCCGCTAATCCGCCCCGTCATCCGCCCCCTCGACAGCGTCGTAGGGACACCCCCGTGCCGTCGAGGCTTTGCCGCGCGGGCTCGTCGACGTCGCCGGCTGACCGACACACGGCCCCCGGCACGAGGGCCGAACGTCGCCCCTTGCGCTCGCGGCTTGTCGTCGGCCTCGACAGCTGGTTAGGTTAGGCTTCCCTAAGCAGCCCTCGGGGCTGCGCCATGCCACGACGAAGCACTGGAGAGACGATGCCGCACACCCATCAGGCGAGCGGGCGCCCCGTGGCCCTGCGGACGCTGCTTGCCGCGTTGCTCGGGCTCCTCCTCCTCCTCCTCGCCGCGTGCGAGGCCGAGGAGGCCGCCGAGGAGCCCGCCGACGACGATGCCGCGCCCGTCGAGGACGACGACGCCGAGGCCGACGACGAGGCCGAGGAGGCTGAGGAGGAGGCTGCCGACGTGGAGCCCGACGCCGACGCGGAGCCGATCACCATCTACTCCGGCCGTAGCGAGGAGCTCGTCGGGCCGATCCTCGAGGAGTACGCCGAGGACACCGGCGTCGAGGTCGAGGTGCGCTACGGCGACACCACGGAGATGGCCGCGACGATCCTCGAGGAGGGGCAGAACAGCCCCGCCGACCTCTTCTTCGGGCAGGACGCCGGCGCACTCGGCGCGCTCAAGATCGAGGGCCGGCTCGTCGACCTGCCCGACGCCACCCTTGCGAGCGTCGACGAGCGCTTCGCCGACCCCGACGGCCGGTGGGTCGGCACGAGCGGGCGGGCCCGTGTCATCGCCTACAACACCGATGCCGTCGACGAGGGCGACCTGCCGGGGACGATCCTCGACGTCACCGACCCCGAGTGGGAGGGGCGCGTCGGCTGGGCGCCGACGAACGGCTCGTTCCAGGCCCACGTCACCGGCATGCGCGTCGAGCTCGGCGACGAGGTCGTCGAGGAGTGGGTCACCGGGCTCGACGAGGTCGGGGTGGCCTACGAGAACAACACCGCGATCGTCGAGGCCCTCGGCCGTGGCGAGGTCGACGTCGGCATCACGAACCACTACTACCTCTACCGCTTCCTCGAGGAGGACCCCGACTTCCCCGTCGAGAACGCCTTCTTCACTGGTGCGGACATCGGCAACCTCGTCAACATCGCCGGCGTCGGCGTGCTCGACACCGCCGAGGACCCCGAGGCGGTCTTCGACCTCGTCGACTTCCTCCTCACCGAGGAGGCCCAGGCCTACTTCGCCGACGAGGTCTTCGAGTTCCCGCTCGTGCCGGGCGTGCCGGGTGATCCGCGCCTGCCCGCCATCGAGGAGATCGAGACGCCCGACGTCGACCTCTCCGACCTCGAGGACCTCCAGGG
>SLNF01000127.1 GCA_007133145.1 Nitriliruptorales bacterium | reverse complement strand
GGCGCCACTCGCGCCGACCCCGCGCTGTCGGATGCGCTCGTCGAGATCCTCGCCGCTGAGGGCCAGCCCGAGCGCGCCCGGCAGGTCGCGACCCACCACGGCTGCAGCCGCCGGGTGTGGCTCGCCCTCGCGCCGAGCCTCGAGGCGACCCATCCGCTAGAGGCCGCCGACGTTTACGAGCTCGAGCTGCGCGCGCTGCCGGAGGCCGGGAGCGAGGAGAGCACCGAGGAGGCCGTCGACTTCCTCGCCCGCCTGCGCCGGCTCGCCACCGCCGCCGGCCAGCCCGAGCGCTTCGACAACGCCCTCTTCCGCGTCCGGCTCGTGCATGGCCGCAAGCCGGGCCTCATGCGCCGGCTCGAGGCCCAGGGCTGGTAGCCCGCGCGACCCCCGGCCCGTCGCAGGTGCCCTCGGGCACGTCGCGGACGACGATCGGTGACGTGCTTGCCACTCGCCTGCGCCAGCGGCACAGCGCGATCGCGACGGGCGCTGGCCAGCGTTGCCGCGACGCCAGCGCTGCGACGGCGTGAACGGGTTGCGGACGCCCACGCCCGCAATGGTCTGCGCGTCGGCGAGATCCTCGGTGAGCACCGTCGCGCGCCCCGCGCGCCGCGCGGCGACGACGATGGCGGCATCCCAGGACGACAAGGAGGCAGCCCGGTGCAGCTCGATCGTCTCGATGACGACGGCGCGGTCGATGGGGACGACCGGAAGCTGCGCGAGGACCTGCACCTGAGGGGCGGCAACCTCGACGGGCAAGGGCGCGGCGAGCTTGCGGGTCACGGCGACGAAGACCTCGGCGAGGACCTGGGCGCTGATGACCGCCTCCGCACCGGGTGCGCGCAGCAGGTCGGGAGCGAGCTCCCGCTTGCCCGGCTCCCCCGATCGTGGGCGTCGACGAAGACGTTGGTGTCAACGAAGGCGCGCACGGTCGTGCAACTCCTCGCGCGCCCACGTCCGGTGCTCACCTTCCCTGCCTGCCGCAACGGTCCGCGCGGTGTCGACGAAACGGCCCAGCGCAGCCTCGCTGGGGTCGTCGCCTGCGTAGCGTTCGAGGAAGTCCCGGACCACGGCGTTGACCGACGTGTCCGCCTCGATGGCGCGGAACCTTGCGCGCTTCAAGACGGCGTCGTCGATCGTCACCGTGAGGTTGGCCATGACACGAGCTTGTGCCGAGCGGACCGCTGCTGAGGATGATCAGTCAAGCACCGTCACACAGATCCAGTGCCATTCGGGTGGGCAACCCGCCCCGCTGCCGTGGTCACAGCGCATCGGGGCACGTACAGCTGCAGCACGATCGCGGCGCGGGCTCGACGGGGACGGCCGCAGGAGGCGGGTGCCGTGGGTCACGATCAACCGGCAGGGGGTACGTACCTCACCGACGCCGACGGCAACCCCTCCATGCCGAGGAGGTGGCCGGACTCGTCCGCTTCGTCGACTGCAACGCGTGCGGCCTCATGCACGAGCACGGCAACGACCCCGAGGACATGAACCGCCGTCGCGGTGAGCTCGGGCGGGTGCGCAGTCGCTGGCCCATCTGCTCGACATCGAGGTGCCCCTCAGCGGCGGCCATGACCAGCACGAACGCCGCGTCGTCGTCCGGGTCCACCATGTGGCCGTCGAGGTCGAGGAAGACCACGGCCGCGAGCCAGGCGAGACGTCTGTTCCCATCCACGAGGGCGTGGTTGCCAACCAAGGAGTGCAGCGTCGCTGCGGCCTTGAGCTCGAGCGTCGGGTACGCCTCGTCGCCGAGGATGCGCGCCTGCGGCCGTGCAGACGCCGCCTCGAGCAGCCCGACATCGGAAACCGGACCCGCCTGCAACAGCCCGGTGAGCCGCAGCAGATCCTCGACATCGAGGTGGTCTCGCTCACACCGACCCGAGCCGATCGAGGACGTCACCCCAGCGGTCCACCATCCGCTGGGCGCTGTCATCGACGCGTGCCCGATGTCCGGCACGCTCGTAGCGCTCGAGCACCGCTCGACGGATGATGCCCTGACGGGACAGCCCTCCCTCTGCCGCAAGGGTCGGCCTTCGCTGCCGGAGGAGCTGGAGCATGCGCCTACCCTGGCCCTGCGGCGCTGAGCTATGGCCGCTGCGCGCCCCGACCCTGCGGGCAAGCAGCGTGCTTGTCGGCGGAGCGGGTCAGCCCTGTTCGCGCAAGGCACGAGCGATGAGGAGTTCGCCGAGATCGCGACGGCCGTCCAGCACCGTGGGGAGTACGACCTCTCCTCCGCGGACGGCAAACATCAACCGATACGGGCCCACGAGCAACTCGCGGTAGCCGTCAATCCCTTCAGCCTCGAGTTCAGGGACGACACGGCATCGAAGCGGCATGGTCTCCAGGCCAGCGACAGCGCGCGTGATCTGCCCGTAGCGATGCTCGGCCGCCTCTGCTCCGTCCCTGTCTGCCACGTAGTCGATGATGCTCAGAAGATCATCGACGGCGGTCTGGGTCCATCGAACGGTGAACCCGTCGCTCACGATGCTCCGCGACGCTCGGCCAGGCGGGAGCTGACCAGTTCGTCTACCGACGCTTGGTCATGCATGCGCCCCGCCCGATGGTCCTGCTCCCCCTGCGCGATCAACTTCAGCAGGTGCAGCGCCCGCTGCTGGCGCTGATAGGAGTGAACATCCTGCAGCACCGCGGTCGGCTTGCCGTTCTGAGTGATGACGATCGGGCTGTGCCGTTCCGCTGCTCGCGCGATCAGTTCGGCGGCGCTGCGCTTGAGAGTCGTCACGGGTTCGACGTCGTTCGAGAGGTCCATGGCACCAATCATAGCACCGTATTCAGTCCCTTGGCGGCGTTGGCTCGAATCAGATGAACTCCCGACCGGAGCGCGATCCTCGCGGCGAAGGTCCGAACTGGGCATCAGACCGTGACGCAGTCCGACCGGTGCAGGACGACCAGATAGCCGTCGACGGCGTCGTCCCCGGTGACGCCACCGTGGCGCAACCGGCACGCGACTACAAGATCCCTGCGTTGAACCAGGACGGGTTCAAGCTGGCCAGCGAGCTCACGACTGTGATGTTCAGTCGATCGGGCTACTCCGACGGATTACGCGCTCGCGCTGACGACGTCGACAGGCTCGTGCTCGTCGACGTCGACGACATGCTTTCTACTCTCGATTGGTCTCATCGAACGTACATCATGGTGAAGTTCGTTCCGCCCGAGTGTCCGCAACTGCACGGGGCTGACGGCAAGGCCCCTTGTGGGAGGCCGTCACTACCAACCATCGGCCACTCTGCGCTACCAAACCGCGAAGGCCGCGATGCGGGGGGAGAAGCCGCGCGGGACGCCTACCCGGGGCAGCCCAGGCCCCACCACACCGGGAAGGAGCGCGTGGCCCTACAGTCGCTCGAGTGCCTGACGCAGGCGCCGCAACGCATCGTCGGGGCTACCGGGCTCGGGCGTCTGGTGGGCAAGACGCTCGTGCCAGGTGCAGGCCGTCGCTGCCGGCACACGGGTGAGGGAGGCGGGTTGTGGGGCGCACCGGTGAGGCGGGCGAAGATCTCGGCGGCGCGGGCCGTGACCTCCCCGAGATCGGCCAGGTGGGCGAGGTCGAACAGATCGCGGGGCTCCCGGCGGTCGAGGTACGAGACGAGCTTGAGAGCGACGAAGGAGGCGGCGGTGGGCAGTCACCATTCGACGGTGTCGGGCAGGCCCTCGTAGCGCAGCACGACGCCGCGGTGCGCAAGGTCGAGGTGCTCGTCGCCGGGTTCGGGTGCCAGCAGTTGGACCTCGGCGCTGGGGGCCGCACCGGTGGTCAGCAAGAGGCTCAAGCCTCGCGGGACGAGGACGCCAGGGCCGACGGCGAGGTCCGGGTAGGGGCGGCGCAGCAAACGGGGCAGCCGTTCACGCAGCCGGTCGGCGTAGTCGCGCTCGTCGGCGACCAGCAGGTCCAGGTCCTCGGATACCCGCAAGCCCTGAAGGTACGTGCGCGACAGCGCTGTCCCGCCGACGAAGACCGGCGGTGATGCTTCGTCGAGCTGCGGCAGTGCCGCCAGAACGTGGGAGAGCAGATGATCACGGGCGATCTGGGGGATGGTCACGCCAAGAAGCTCGGCCCACTGCGCAGCCTCGCGGCGGCCGATCATGCGCCGAGGTCAGCCTGCGCGATGCGGAAACGGTCGAGGGCGGCCTGCCCGCGCTGCGCGACCGCGAGGTCGTCGAGCAGCACCCGGTCGGCGCGGGGCCACAGCCGCACGATCGCCTCTCGGGCGGTGTCCGCCCCGCCGGCCCACGTCGGATGACGGGCGAGGTCGACGATGGTCTGCTCGACGCTCGTCGCGTGCCCGTCTACGACCGTGGTCCTCGCGCGCACGAGATCGAGACGATCGAGGTGCCGGGCCACGAAGACGATACGTCCGAACACCCCGGCGTCCAACGGACGACGGTTGACGGGGACCGCGACCCAGGCGGTCGCGTGAGCCCGTGGCACGGCGCCATGATGACGCGCCGCCGACAGGCCCATGAGCGAGACGCCTTCGCCGTGGTCAGACGCCGCAACGCCCAGCGCGAGTTCCTCGACCTCAGGGCGCCATCGGGGGTCCCCAAGCGCCTCCTGGGGCGGGATCAGGTAGTAGCCGTGCGCGAGGTGGCGCAGGGCACCCGCCTCGGCCAGCCGGCGGAACTCCGCCCGGGGGTTGTAGTACAACCCCGCGGCGTCACGGGGCCTGACCACGCGACGGCCAAGCTGGTACAGCTCCACGGGCAACGCCCGAACTGCTGGCGGCATAACGCTCATCGTAGCACCACACGCTACTTCTAGCATGGTGTGAACGCACGATGTCATTGCACGGACGATGAGGGCTTAGCGTTCGGCGCACGCGCGCGGCGTTCTCGCGGCCGGAGGACCCGAGCGTCGTGTTGCCCCGCTCCCCGCCCAGCAGGCACCCCACGCAGTGCCTCAGCCCCCCCCCCGCACCGAGGGGGGCACACCGACGGTGAGCGGGGTTTCCTGCCTCCCCCTTCC
>SLNF01000203.1 GCA_007133145.1 Nitriliruptorales bacterium | reverse complement strand
GCCAGGCGAGGTTGACGTCGGCGCCGCCGTGCTTGGAGCCCATGACGTCGTAGGCCCCGCCGTAGGCCTTGCGGGTGATGACGGTGAGCTTGGGCACCGTCGCCTCGCAGTAGGCGTAGAGGAGCTTCGCGCCGTGGCGGATGATCCCACCCCACTCCTGGTCGGTGCCGGGC
This sequence comes from Nitriliruptorales bacterium, assembly GCA_007133145.1. Lineage (GTDB taxonomy): Bacteria > Actinomycetota > Nitriliruptoria > Euzebyales > Egibacteraceae > T1Sed10-49. The sequence continues at coordinate 4,816 of SLNF01000203.1, read as the reverse complement.
AGGAACCCCGGCACGTCGACGAAGGTCAGCAGCGGCACGTTGAAGGCGTCGCACGTGCGCACGAACCGCGCCCCCTTCTCGGAGGCGTCGACGTCGAGGACCCCGGCGAGGTGGGTCGGCTGGTTGGCGACGACGCCGACGGGGTGGCCGTCGAGGCGGGCGAAGCCGGTCACGAGGTTCGCGGCGTAGGCCTCGGAGAGCTCGAAGAGCTCGCCGTCGTCGACGACGCGGACGACGACGTCGCGCATGTCGTAGGGGCTGTGGGGGCTGTCGGGGATGAGCGCGTCGAGCTCGCCGTCGGTCCGGTCGGGGTCGTCGACCGGCGGCTCGTAGGGCGGCTCTTCGAGGTTGTTCGACGGCAGGTAGGACAAGAGGACCTTGAGGTCCTCGAGGCAGGCCTCCTCGTCCTCGGCGGCGAGGTGCGCTACGCCCGAGCGCGTCGCGTGGGTGAGCGCGCCCCCGAGCTCCTCGAAGGTCACGTCCTCGCCGGTGACGGTCTTGATGACCTCCGGGCCGGTGATGAACATGTGGCTCGTGCCCTTGACCATGACGACGAAGTCGGTCATCGCCGGGGAGTACACCGCGCCTCCCGCGCAGGGCCCCATGATCGCCGAGAGCTGGGGGACGACCCCGGAGGCGGCGACGTTGCGGCGGAAGATCTCCCCGTAGCCGCCGAGGGCGGCGACGCCTTCCTGGATCCGCGCGCCGCCGGAGTCGTTGAGCCCGATGAGCGGGACGCCCATCCGCAGCGCGGCGTCCATGAGCTTGACGATCTTCTCGGCGTGGACCTCCCCGAGTGAGCCGCCGAGGACGGTGAAGTCCTGACTGAAGACGCAGACCTGCCGACCGTCGATCGTGCCGTGGCCGGTGACGACGCCATCGCCGGGGATCGCAGGTGCGGCGGGCTCCGCACCGCGGCGGGTCGCGAGCCGGTCGGTCTCGACGAACGAGCCGGGATCGAGGAGGGACTCGAGGCGCTCGCGCGCGGTGGCCTTGCCCTTGGCGCGCTGGCGCTCCGCGGCCGCCTCGCCGCCCCCGGCCTGGGCTTCGGCGACCCGGCGGCGCAGCTCGGCGAGCCGCTCGGCGGTGGTGTCGGCCACGGCCCCCCCTCTGTGTGTGCGACGCTGACCGCGGAGTCTAGGAGCGCGCCGGCCGGACCTGCGAGGATGCCGGCCATGAGCCAACCACCGCCGGAGGCGCTCGTGCGCTCCCTCGTCGATGGCCCCAGCCGCCTGTCTGGCCTGGAGTTCCACCCACGGGTCGGCTCGACGAACGCCGTGGCCCTCGAGGCAGCGCGCCGCGGCGTCGCCGAGATCCACGCCGTGGCCGCCGACGTCCAGACCGCCGGTCGCGGGCGCATGGGCCGTGCCTGGCAGGCCCCGGCCGGCACCTCGCTGCTCGTCAGCCTCGTGCTGCGCCCCCGCGTCGACGGGCCGGCGCTCGCCACGCTGCCGCTGCTCATCGGCAGCGTCCTCGCCGAGGTCGTCGCCGCGCATCTGCGCGAGGGCCGCGATGAGCCCGACGTCGCCCTGAAGTGGCCCAACGACCTCCTCGTGGGTGGCCGCAAGGCCGCCGGCATCCTCGTCGAGCGCCACCCCGAGGCGGTGATCGCCGGGATCGGCTGCAACGTCGACTGGCGCGGGCTCGAGCGCCCCGCCGACCTCGGCCAGGCGACCTCCCTCGCCGAGGAGGCTGGGCGCACCATCGACCGTTGGAAGCTCCTCGCCGGACTCGTCGGGGTGCTCGACCGTCGCTACGGCGAGTGGCAGGGCGACCCCGCCGCGGCGCTCGCCGGCTACCGGTCGAGGTGCGCCACGATCGGCGAGGGCGTCCGCGTCGAGCGTCCCGGCGTGGCGCCGCTCGTCGGCCGGGCGACCGGGATCGCCGACGACGGGCGGTTGCTCGTGGCCACCGCCGCAGGCGAGCTTGCCGTCGACGCCGGCGACGTCGTCCACGTCCGGCCCGAGGACGGCTGAGGTTCGAGGACCGACGGCCTCGGCAGGGGTGGGGGAGAGGGCCGGCCCGCCTGCGCGGGCCTCTGGCCGAGGGCTGCGGGTGCGGGCGGGCCGTGGACCGGTCGGCGGTGCGCCCGTCATGCCTTCCACGGTGTCGCCGGGCGCAGAGTGGGCAGGATCGGGTGAGCATCCGTCGTGCCCCCGAGGAGCCGCCATGCCGCTGACCCGACGCCGCACCACCGCCCTCGCCGGTGGCGCCGCCCTCGCCCTCGTCGCCGCGAAGGTCGCCACGAGCCCGCAGGGCCGCTTCGCCCGCCTCGGTGGCTGGTCGATCGCCGGGCCGACGGCGGCGGGCTGGGCCACCGACTTCCTCAACGCGGCCTACTTCCGCCGGGCTCCCGGGCTGCGCGAGGTCGACGACCTCCGGCTGGCCTTCGCGATCCTCACGACGCGCTGGCACCGCCTCGGCGGACGGCCGCTCAACGCCGTCGACGTCCTGCCCTTCCACCGCGCCTTCGGCGTCGACCGCTTCGTCGACGGGAGCTCCTCGGGGCGGGGCACCCTCGACCGCAACCAGCTGTTCGCCGGCGCCGAGCGCCTCCACGGCGAGTGGTTCACCGAGGCCTACCACGACCTCGACCGCCGCGGTTGGGGCATCGTCTTCGAGACGGCCGCGGAGAAGCGGGGCTACCGTCCCGAGCTCAGGCTGGCCTCGGCGAAGGTCGGCACGCTGACCCCGCCGGTGGCCCTCGGGCGCGACCAGCACTGGCACACCTACGCACCGGTGGAGATCCCCGACGCCGCCGCCGCGCTCGCGCTGCTCACCGAGCCGTCGCGCTGGCCCGACGTCGCGAGTGAGATCGGCCGCTTCACGCCGCTGCGCTCAGGGCCGTTGCAGGGCAACACCATGGAGATCGAGGTCGTCGGCCACCCGACGCGGCGCACGCCGGTCTTCCTGCGGGCCTACGTGACCGCGACGCGGGTCGTCACCGACCCCGGCGAGCTCGACGACTACGTCGCCGAGCTCAACGAGGGGCTCGCCCGCTTCGGCAAGGACGAGCCGCCGGCGGTGCCCGACGGCGCGACACCGCACGCGGCGATCGACCTCACCACCCACGAGGGCCACTTCCTCGGCAGCGCCCGCAACCGCCTCGTCTGCTACAGCCACGAGGGCCGCTCCTACCTGCGCGCCGCGGGCACCTGGGACCCGCTGCGCTGGGACCTCGCCCAGCTCTACGACCGCGTCGGCTACGTCGCCCAGCACGCGATCTGGGGCGAGGGCCCGCCCGAGGAGTCGATGCTGCACCAGATCCGCTTCGTGACCGCCGCAGAGAGCGAGGGCTAGCCATGCCACGAGCGATCGTCGTCGGTGGAGGGCAGAACGGCCTGTCGGCCGGGATCACCCTCGCCGAGCGCGGCTGGGACGTCGACCTGCTCGAGGCCCAGCCCCGTCTCGGTGGGGCGGTGGCCTCCGCCGAGCTCACCGAGCCAGGTGTCGTCCACGACGTCTACAGCGCGGTCTACCCCGCCGCGGTGTCCTCCCCGGTGTTCGAGCGCTGGCCCCTGCACCAGCACGGTCTGCGGTGGACGCACCCGCCGGTGGCCATGGCCCACCCGCTCGACGACGGCACCGCACCGGCGCTCTACCGCTCGGTGTCCGACACGATGACCTCGCTCAACGCCTACCACGCCGGGGACGGCGAGGCCTGGCACGACTTCGCCGCGCCGTACCTGCGCAAGTTCGACGCGCTGCGCGGCGTCATGCTCGCAGGCTTCCCCCCGGTGCTCGGCGGGGTGCGCTTCGTCGGGGCGCTCAAGCTCGGGGGAGTGCTCGAGTTCGCGCGGCTCCTGCTGCAGCCCGCCACCGGCCTCGCCCACGACCTCTTCCGCGGTGAGCACGCCCGCGCCTGGCTCTTCGGCTCGGCGCTGCACTCCGACGCCGGACCCTTGAGCTCCGGCTCGGCGGTGGCGGCGGCCTACCTCAAGCTCATGGGCCACGCCCGCGGCTGGCCGAGCCCCGAGGGCGGCGCGGGCAAGCTCTCCGGCGCCCTCGCCGGGCACTTCGCCGCGCTCGGCGGGCGCGCGCGCACGAGCACGCAGGTGACGCGCGTGCTCGGCGCCGACGGCCGCGCGACCGGGGTCGAGACCGCCGAGGGCGAGCGCCTCGGCGCCGACGTCGTCATCGCCGACGTGAGCGCCTGGGACCTGCCGCGCCTGGCCGCCGACCTCCTGCCCACCGCGACGCTCGCGAAGCTGCGCCGCTTCCGCCGAGGGCCGGGCACCGTGAAGGTCGACTGGTCCCTCGACGGGCCGATCCCGTGGACCGCGCCGGCGGCCCGCGAGGCCGGCACGCTGCACGTCGGCGGCTGGGCCGGTGACATCGCCCGCGCCGTCGCCGAGGTCGAGCTCGGCAACTGGCCGGAGCGGCCGTTCCTCCTCGCCGGGCAGCAGTCCCTCGCCGACCCGACCCGCGTGCCGCAGGGCATCGAGACCGCCTGGGCCTACACCCGGGTGCCCGGCTACGCCGGTGCCGACGACCTCGCCCGCCACGTCGAGCGCATCGAGGCGCAGATCGAGCGCTTCGCGCCCGGCTTCTCGAGCCTCATCCGCCAGCGTCACGTCAAGGGGCCGGCCGAGCTCGAGGCCGGCGATGCCAACCTCGAGGTCGGCGACGTCGGCGGCGGCAGCTACAGCCTCGACCAGGTGGTCTTCCGCCCGGTGCCGGGGCTCTCGCCGTACCGCACCGGCGCGCGCGGGCTCTACCTCGGCTCGGCCTCGTCCTTCCCCGGGGGGGCGGTCCACGGGGTGCCCGGCCACGCCGCCGCCCGGGCTGCTCTGACCGACCGCCGCCTGCACCGGGT
>SLNF01000096.1 GCA_007133145.1 Nitriliruptorales bacterium | reverse complement strand
TCGCGATCGCGGGCTACCAGGGGGCCTTCTTCGCCGGCGTCGACCGCGCCGGTGTCGCCCTCGGCACCGCCGTGGCCATCGGGTCGGTGCCGGTGTGGACCGGCATCGTCGCGCGGCTCGCGCGCGGGGAGCGGCCCGAGCGGGGCTGGGGCAGCGCCACCGCCCTCGCCGTCGCCGGCAGCGCGCTGCTGCTGCTGCCGCAGGGTGCGGTCCGCGTCGACGCGCTCGGGATCGGCCTCGCCCTGCTCGCTGGCCTCGCCTTCGGGGTCGGCACCGTGGCGATGAAGGTCCTGCTCGACGGCGGTGGCGGTTCCGTCGGCGTCGTCGGCGTCGTCTTCGCCGGTGGCGCGGTCCTGCTCGCCCCGGTCCTCCTCGTCAGCGACCTCTCCTGGCTCACCACGCCCCGCGGGCTCGCGATGGTCGCCTTCCTCGGCCTCGTCGCGACGATGCTCGCCTACGTCGTCTTCTCCGCGGGGCTGCGGGGGGTCGCCGCAGGCACCGCCGCCACGCTCTCCCTCGCCGAGCCGCTCACCGCCGGGGCGCTCGGCATGCTGCTGCTGCGCGAGCAGCCCGGCCCTCTCGCACTGACCGGTGGAGGGCTCGTCCTCGCCGGCCTCGTCGTGCTGTCGCTGCGCCGTCGTCAGGCGGCAGCGCAGGCCGCCGATCCGGTCTTGTCGCGGACGTGAGCCCCGCCGCCGGGCATGCTTGACTGCCGCGTGCCCTGCCGTCACGCGCGGCCGGCTGGACCGCAGCACCGGAAGGAGTCGTCGTGCGCATCGTTCGCGTCGCGAGGCCGAGTGGCCCCGCCTTCGGCGTCGTCACGAGGCCAGAGGGCAGATCCGACCACGTCGCGCTGCTCGACGGCCATCCCTTCGGCGAGCTGCGGCTGACCGACCAGGTCGCGCCGCTCGCCGACGTCCCGCTGCTCGCGCCGATCATCCCCTCGAAGATCCTCGCGATCGGCAAGAACTACGCCGGGCACGCTGCGGAGATGGGCGGGGAGGTGCCCTCCGAGCCGCTCGTGTTCGCGAAGCTCCCCACGGCGGTGATCGGTCCCGGCGAGGCGATACGGCTGCCGCCGGAGTCCGCCGAGGTCCACCACGAGGCCGAGCTCGCCGTCGTCGTCGCTCGTCTCGTGCGTCGCGCGACGCCGGCTGAGGCGGCCGAGTCGATCCTCGGCTACACCGTCGCCAACGACGTCACCGCCCGCGACCTGCAGCGCCGTGACGGGCAGTTCACGAGGGCGAAGGGCTTCGACAGCTTCTGCCCGCTCGGACCCTGGATCGAGACCGAGCTCGACCCCGCCGCGGGCCTCGCCGTGCGCTGCACCGTCGACGACGAGGTGCGCCAGGACGGCAGCACCGCCGACCTCGTCTTCGACGTCCCGACGCTGCTCGCCCACGTCTCGGCGTTCGCGACGCTGCTGCCCGGTGACGTCGTGCTCACCGGGACGCCCGCGGGGGTCGGTCCGCTCGCCGACGGCCAGACCTGCGAGGTCTCCGTGGAGGGGATCGGTGCGTTGCGCAACCCCGTCGCCGCGGAGCGCGGGTAGGCCCGCGCAGCGGCCGGTCATGGTCGGCCGGCGCTCGCACCGGCTCAGCCGGTGACCTCGAAGCCCAGCCCCTGCGCGCGCAGGCGCTCGCGCAGGCCGGACCCGAGCGCCTCGGCGGGGCCGCACGCCCCCGTGGCCAACGCCTCGCCGGCGGCGAGGGCGAGGGCGGCCTCACCGAGGATCACCGCGGTCTCGTCGTAGCCCGCGTCCCCGCCGGCGACCTCGCTGGCCACCTGCCGCCCGCCGGCGCTCGCGACGCTCGTGACGGTGAACCAGTGCTCGGCGCGGCGCGCAGCCGACGGGCCCTCACCGGGGGAGGGGGCGAAGGCGCGCAGCAGGGTCCTCGTCGGCGGGGTCGCGGCGAGGGCCGAGAGGCCGGTCATCGCCGCGAGCATCCCGAGCCCGACGAGCCGGGAGGGTGCGGCGAGGAAGTAGCCGAAGGCGAAGCGTGCGCCGTAGCCGGGCAGGCGCGCCGCCGACCGCCGGACGACCTGGCCGTCGACGGTCGGCAGGGGGACCCCGACGCCGTCGATGACCTCAGCCTCGTGGACGCCGTCGGTGATCCTCGCGGTGGGCCGGCGGCCCCGGGAGGGTGGCGGCACGCGTCGGGCCCGACCGCCCAGCGACTCGAAGGCCGAGGCGATCGTCCCGCCGCTCGCCGCCCCCTGCCCACGCAGGTAGCTGCGGACCTCGACGGGCTCGTCGTCGCCGGGGGCGAGGGCCTCGACGGCGAGCTGGGCGCCGAGGTCGGTGACCACCGACTCGAACCCGCAGCTGCTCACGAGCGTCGCCCCGGTGCGGCGGGCCTCGGCGTCGTGACGCCAGGCGACGTCGGCGACGAAGACCGGCTCACCGGCCAGGTCGAGGTAGGACGTGCCGGTCCGGGCGCAGGCCTGTGGCACGAGTCGGCCGCGGCGGGCGTAGGGGCCGACGGTCGTGGCGAGCACCCGCGTGCGCGAGGCCAGGTCCATGAGCCCGCCGAGGTCGTCGGTGTCGACGACCTCGACGGCGAGGTGCCCGCCGAGCTCCTCGGCGAGCGTGGTGAGCCGCCAGCGGTCCCGGCCGGCGATGGCGACCCGCCGACCCTCGGCGGCGGCGCGCGTGGCGAGGTGCGCGGCGGCAAGCCGTCCGGTGAAGCCCGTCGCCCCCAGCAGGACGAGGTCGTGCTCGGGACGGGTCATGACCGGACCTCTCACACTCGGGGTTGGGCCTCCGCGCGGCAGCCTGCCCCGAGGGCTCAGGCGGTACGCGCCCGGGGCGGCCGGGGCCGGCTGCCACCGCCCGCTAGCCTGTCGCGCGACCGCCGTCTCCGAGCTGTGAGGATCCGATGAGCCCGCCTCGTGTCCGCTTCTGCCCCGCTCCCAGTGGTTGGCTGCACGTCGGCGGCGCGAGGACCGCGCTCTACAACTGGCTGCACGCACGGGCCAACGACGGCACCTTCGTGCTGCGGATCGAGGACACCGACGCCGAGCGTGCGACCGAGGCCTCGATGCTCGGGATGCTCGAGGGCCTGCGCTTCCTCGGCCTGCACTGGGACGAGGGACCCGACGTCGGCGGCGCCCACGGCCCCTACCGCCAGTCCGAGCGGGGCGCGCTCTACGCCGCGGTCGCCCGGCGTCTCCTCGAAGCCGGGCACGCCTACGAGGCCTTCGAGACCGCCGAGGAGCTCGACGCCGAGCGCGAGCGCGCGCGCGCGGAGGGCCGCCCGCCCGGCTACAGCGGTGCACACCGCCGCCTCACCGACGCCGAGCGCGAGGCCTACCGCGCCGAGGGGCGCACCCCGGTGTTGCGTCTCGCGACCCCCGACGAGGGCACAAGCGTCGTCGACGACCTCATCCGCGGCCCGGTCGAGGTCACCTGGGCCGACGTGCCCGACTTCGTCCTCGCCCGGGCCGACGGCTCGGCGACGTACTACCTCGCCAACACCGTCGACGACCTCGCGCAGGGCATCGACCTCGTCGCGCGCGGCGAGGACCTCCTCTCGGCAACCCCGCGACAGCGCTACCTCTCCGGGCTCCTCCTCGACGAGACCGGCGGCGCCGCGCTCCTCGACGCCGCGCTCGACGACGCCGGCCTGCCGCCGCGCGAGCCCGGGTGGGGTCCGGTGGCCACCTACGCGCACCTGCCGATGCTCGTCGGCGAGGACCGCAAGAAGCTCTCGAAGCGCCACGGCTCGGTCGCCGTGGAGGAGTTCGCACGGCAGGGGATCCTGCCCGAGGTCCTCGTCAACCTCCTCGCGCTGTGCGGTTGGAGCCCCGGTGACGGCAAGACCGAGCAGCTCTCGGTGCCCGAGATCATCGCGCGCTTCGACCTCAGCCGCGTCGGGCGCAACCCCGCCTACTTCGACGTCGACAAGCTGCGCGCCTTCAACGGCGACGCGATCAAGACCCTCGACGTCGCCGAGCTCAGCGAGCGCCTCGTTCCCTTCTTCGTCGAGGCCGGTCTCGTCGCCGACCCCCCCGAGCCCGAAGAGCGGGCGCTCCTCGAGGCGTTCGCGCCGCTGCTGCAGGAGCGCATCCAGACCCTCGCCGAGGCCCCGCCGCTCGTCGCCTTCGCCTTCGCCGACGCGGTCACCTACGAGGAGAAGGCCGTCGCCAAGCACCTCGAGAAGGGTCGCGCCGCCGAGGTCCTCGCCGCGGCCGAAGCCGCCCTCGCCGACGTCGACGCCTGGACGGGCGAGGCGATCCTCGAGGCCTTCGACCGCCTCTGCGCCGACCTCGAGCTCGGCCGGGGCAAGGTCATGCAGCCGGTCCGCGTGGCCGTGGCCGGCACCGCGGTGAGCCCGCCGCTGCCCGAGACCCTCGCGGTGCTCGACCGCGAGACCGTCCTCTCCCGTGTGCGCGAGGCGCGCGAGCGCTTCACTGCCCCGGCCGTCGACTGATTGCCGTGCCCGGGGCACCTCGCTATGCTCGGCGACGCCCTTCGGGGGTGGTGTAATCGGCAACACGACTGGTTCTGGTCCAGTTATTGAGGGTTCGAGTCCTTCCCCCCGAGCGAGACGACGGCCCGCCGCGACACGGTCGCGGCGGGCCCTTGCGCGCGCGCAGGGCTGAGGCCTGCGCCTCGTCCTCCTCGTCCCTCCACAGGGCCTTCGGCGCGCGCCGCCGGTGGTGTCGCACCCCTGTTCTACGTTGGCCCCTCGAGCCGAAACGGGGGCGTGAGGCCTCCCGGGGGTGAGGGACCGTGCAGCTGGCCACATGGCGTCGTCGACCGCACCTGGCGGGTGAGCCGCGGCCGCCGGACTACGCCGCAGGGCCGTCCTGCGGTGTGGCGACCTGCGCGCGGACGCACTACGCCAACGGGCTCTGCGAGCTCCATGACCGCCGTCGGCGCCGTCACGGCGACCCGCTCGCCGACGTTCCCCCGAGGGGCATGCCGCGGGCCTGCGCGGTCGAGGGCTGCGCGCTGCCCGTCGACGCCCACGGGCTCTGCCACGGCCACGACCAGCGCCGTCGGCGCACCGGGGACGTCGACGCCACCCAGCCGCTCGGGCGTCGCCG
>SLNF01000031.1 GCA_007133145.1 Nitriliruptorales bacterium | reverse complement strand
CGACCTCGACGCCGGGACGCTGCGCGCCCTCATCGACGACGCCGTGGGCGTCGGCGGGCGGGCGAGCCTCGACGCCCACGCCACGACCGCGCTCCTCGACGCCGTCGGGGTCGCGAGCCTCGGGGCGCAGACCCCCGCCGACGCGACGGCGCTGCGGGTGCGGCTCCGCCACGACCGGGACGTCGGACCGGTCCTCACCGTCGGTCCGTCGGGGCAGGAGGCGGCGTCCGCCGTCGCCCTGCACCCGCTGGCCGGCGAGGATGTCGAGGACCTCCTGTCGGGCCTGCGCGAGGACCCGCGCCTCAACGGCGTCGACCTCGAGGAGGTGGGGTACCTGCTCTTGCGCCTCGGCGCAGTCGTCGAGGCCGTCGACGACCTCGAGACCCTCGACCTCGACCCCGTGCTCATCGGTGCACGCGGTCTCGCCGTCGCCGCCTCGGCGATCGCCCTGGCCGAGCCGCGATGAGCGTCGGGGGCGCTACCGGCGCAGCGCCGGGACGGTGCCGTAGGTCCCGAGTCGCCACACCCACTCGACGGGTCCGTAGCGGAAGCGCGCGGTCCACCAGGCGCTCAGCGCAAGGTTGACCACCCAGATCGCCGGCACGGCGAGGAAGGCGACGACGAGCGGCAGCGCGCCGTAGAGGGCGAAGCCGTAGAAGAACCCGGTCGCGAGGACGCTCTGCAGGAGGTAGTTCGACAGGGCCGTGCGCCCGACGTTGCCGAGCCAGCGGACCGGGGCGACCTCCGGCCGCGCGAGCGCGACGCGGGTGGCGATCGAGGCATAGCCGAGGGCGAGGACCGGCCCGCCGACGACGAGCAGCCCCCAGCCGAGGATGCTCGCCGGGGTCGTCGCCGTCGCGTCCCCGCCGAGCAGGATCCCGCCCACGAAGTTGATCGGCAGGCCAACGGCGAGGCCGATGACCGTCCAGCGCCGCAGCAACCCCGCGTGCGCGGCGAGGTCGGCGAGCATCCCGCTGCGGACGACCGCGACGCCGAGCAGGCCCATGCCGAGGAGCATCGGCAAGATGAAGACGACGCTCTGCCACGCCAACACGAGTTCGTCGAGGCGCTGCTCGAGCATCGCGGCATAGCTCCCGGAGGTGTACGCCGCCTCGCTCGCGTCGGCGATGGCCTCGACCTCGGCGATGCCGGCGTCGATCTCGGCCTGCACCTCGGGGCCACCGAGCGCCTGGCCGACGGCGAGGAGCCCACCACCGGCGAGCATGAGCACGGCCGTGAGGCTGATGAGCACGACGGCCCAGACCACGCAGGTGCGCGCGCGGCGTCGCAGGAACGGCAGCAGCAGCAGACCGAGGACGACGTAGGGCAGGAGGATGTCGCCCGACCAGATGAGCACGGCGTGGACCGCGCCGATGAGGGCGAGCACGGCGAGGCGGCGGGTGATGAGCGGCAGGCCGCGGCGTCCCCGCTCGTCGGCACGGGCGACCTGCATCGCGAGGCCGAGGCCGAAGAGCAGGGCGAAGCTCGTGATGAACTTCGTCTCGGCGAACACGGCGATGAGCGCGCGCAGGACCGCGTCGGCACCCTCGTAGGCACCGGGACGCAGCCAGTCGGCGCCGGCGAAGATCGTGATGTTGACGATGAGGATCCCGAGGATCGCCATCCCGCGCACGACGTCGAGCGCGGCGACGCGGTCAACGGGACGGGTCGGGCCGGCGTGCGTACGGACCTCGCCCGAGACTCCGGACATGGTGAGCCCTCCTCGCTTCAGCACAGACGCGCCGACCGTACGGAGGAGGGCCCGGATGGCTCAACTCAGATGGGGCGCTGCGTCCGGTCACCGCGCCCCATGGCGCGCTCGGGCTACGAGGCCGCCCGGTCGAGCGCCTGCCGGGCCTTGGCCATCGCCTGGTCGGTTGCCTCGCGGTCGTGCTCCTCGGGCTCGCTGCCGGTAGTCGAGAACGGAACCCGGGGCATCTCCCGGCTCTGGTCGAGGGCCTCGTAGAGCGCCTCCATCGCTTCGTGCAGGGCGTTAAGGCGTTCCTCGGTCGTCATGTACTGATCACCTCCATTCACGACGAACCGACATCGTTCCCGGCTGGACGCTCATGAACACCCCGTGCCCCACGTTGCCTCTCGACACCTTCGAATTCCCTTGCGCTCGGCAGGAGTAGGCGCGGAGGGCCGGACATAGGCGCGCCTCGCGCTCTCCCCCGGGGAGCGCGAGGCGCAGGTACAGAGAAGCACCGCTCCGTCGCAGCCCTTCGCTCTGGATGGCCCCGACGGGGACAACCCGCTGGTCAGCGGCGTGCTGACTCGGGCGCCGTGCTACCGTGACGGTTGTCTTGAGAGAGGGTCGCCGTGACCGGAACGGTTGGGCTACAGCTCCTTGGCTCGCTGCGCGTCGTCTGCCCGGGCGCCGACGTGCGCCAGCCGCCGCCCCGCACCCAGGGGCTGCTCGCCCAACTCGCCCTCGCCGGTGGGCCGGTGCTCCGCGACGACCTCGCCTCCGCGCAGCTGCCGGACACGGCGATCGCCGATGCGCGACGCCAGGTCTCCCAGCGCCTCTTCCAGCTCCGGCGGGCCCTGCCGGATCTGCCGCTGTCGAGCGACCTTGACGCGGTCTGGCTCGACGCCGACCGCTGCCGGGTCGATGTCGCCGAGCTCGAGGCCGCGGCAACCTCCGAGGACCTCGAGACCCGGCTCGCCGCGCTCACGCACTACCGAGGGCCGTTCCTCGCCGGGGTCGACGGCGAGTGGGTCGCCCAACGACGACGCGAGTACGAGGACACCTTCCTCTCGCTCGCCCGGGACACGGCGCGCCGGCTGCTCGAGCGCCGCCTCCACGACGAGGCGATCGCCCTGCTGCGACGCGTCGTCGGCGAGTTCCCCCTCGCCGAGCACGACCTCGCGCTGCTCGCAGAGGTTCTTGACACGACCGGCCGACGCGACGAAGCCCTCACGGCGGTGCAGGCCTTCCTCGACCTGTCCGAAGAGGTCGGCATCCGACCACGCGAGCGGACGCTGCGCCTCGTCGACGCGATCCGCGAGGGGCGCCCGCCCGACGGCGGGCATGGCAGCGGGCCCGTCGCCTCCCAGCCGCCACGCGAGCTGTGGGAGGCGATCGCCGCGACGGCCTGGAAGGGGGACTTCCGCGACGCCGAGCAGCGCCTGCGCCAGGCGCGCCACGACGGCGAGCCCGCCGAGGACCTCCGCATCGCCGAGGCACACCTCGCGCTGGCCCGCGACGACCCCGCCACCGCGAGCTCGCACCTCTCGGCCTGCGACGAGGGCGATCCGAGGGTCCTCCTGCTGCGGGCGAGCGTGCTCCGCCTCGAGCCCGACGGCGTCGCCGCGGCACGCCTCGCCGCCCGTGCCCTGCTCGCGACGGGCCTCGCCGAGGACGACCGCCTGCGGTTCGACGCGCTCCACGAGCTCGCGCGCTCACGTGGCGTGGCGGGGCTGAGCCGCCGCGCGCTCGAGTCGACCGACGCCGCCCTCGCGCTCGCGCGGGCAAGCGGCGGCGGGGCCCGCGTGGCGCGGGCACTCTACGCCAAGGGCGCCGAACTCCACCGCCAGGCGCGCTATGACGAGGCACGGCCCCTGCTCCATGACGCGCTCGCCATTGCCGAGCAGCACGGCCTCGCGATTCTCGCCGCCCACGTCCACCACGCCCTTGGCACCCTCGCCAACCTCCAGGCCGACCTCGAGCACGCACGCGACCTCCAGGTCCGTGAGCTGTCGCGGTGGCGCGACCTGGCCCTCGACCGCTACGAGGCCATCGCCCTCTGCGACCTCTCCTCGACGCAGATCAAGCTCGGCGACATCGCGGCCGCCCGGGCCAGCCTCGACCTCGCATGGCCGCTCGCCGAGGACGTCGGCCACCCCGTTGTGCGCGCCCGCGTCCGTCTCATGCGGGCCTATGCGACCGCGACGGCCGGGGACAGCGGCCACGGCGAGGCGATCGCGCTCACCGACCAGGGCCTCGCCCTGCTCGGCGAGGTGCCTCAGGACGTCTGGGAGACGGGCGCGCTCCACACCCTCCGCGGCTACCTGCGCCACGGTGCCGGGGACCCAGTCGGCGCGCTCGAAGACATCGACACCGCGATCGCCTCGTGGGAGGCCCGAGGCGAGCCGGAGCTCATCCCCCGCGCGCTCGCCACCCGCGGGCTCTGCCTCGCTGCGCTCGGACGATCGAAGGAGGCGCTCGCGGCCACCGAGGAGGCCGTGCTCACCGTCCTCGAGCGCACCGCCGAGGACGACCACGTCGCGATCTATCACCACATCCACGGCATGGTGCTCGCCCAGGCCGGCTACCCCGAGGACGCGCGACGCTACGTCGCCCACGCCTGGCGTCTGCTGCGTGACCTCCTCCTCGTCGTCGCACCAGCCCAGCGCCCAGCCGTGCTCACCCGCGACCCGTCCACGCGGGCGCTCGTGCGCACCGTGCGTGACTGGGGACTCGCCGACCCCGACGAGACCCTGCGTGCCGATCTGCCCTCGACGCCGCAAGCCCCGGCTGAGGAGGGCTCGCCGCGGCGGACCCACACGCCCGAGGGCGTCGCCCAGCGCCGCGCCGAACTCGCAGCGATCCTCAGCCGCACGACCGCCGAGGGCCTCGCGCGTCCGAACGTCGCTGAGCTCGCACGTCGTCTCGGCGTGAGCCAGCGCACCGTCAAACGCGACCTCGCCGCACTGCGCGAATTCACCGTTGAAGGGGACGAGCGCACCTAGGACCGAGCGTCTGATGGCGCGTCGCGGCCGGAGGATGGACGTCGACGCACCGCCGTCGGGTCATCGCGACCGTCTCGCGACGCCCCGACGACAGGCAGTCCGACAATGCCGGGGCGGTCGGGGGGGGGCTGGGAGACCGTGGGTTCTGGCACCGGTTCGCAGCGGATGGTCGGTCCCGTGTCGACGGGCGCTGGCGACGGTCTCGCCCCCGCGTCACGCCGGTCGCGCCGGTTGCGCACACAGGTGTGCTGGCAGGGGTGTGCGCCCCGGGGGTAGCCGGGGCGCGGCGGAGAGGCGATGGGGGTTCTACAGGTCGAGGGTGGGCTGCTCGGGTCCGGGCGGTGGCGGGTCGTCGGGTG
>SLNF01000189.1 GCA_007133145.1 Nitriliruptorales bacterium | reverse complement strand
CGGCCAGCCCGTCGGGGGAGCGGGAGCGGGCCACGGCTGCGGCGCTGTCGGCGCCGCCAGCGGCTGACCAACGCCGAACGCGGGCGGGGGCCACACGCCCACGGTCGTCGGCGCGGGCGGCGGCACGTCGGGCGTGTGCCCCGTCTCCCGGCGCAACCGGTCGACGAGCGCGGCCCGCCGCTCCTGGACCGCGCCGACCTCCCAGTCGAGCGCGACGATCTCCTCGACCTCCGGGCCGTCGAGCCGGATGCCGCACCCCGCGCAGGACCCCTGCGGCGGCCACGGACAGGGGCGGCCGCACACAGGGCAGCGCCAGCCCGCAGTCACCCTCTGGACTCCTCTGGCCGGACTCTCGAGCGAGCGTCGGTCTCCGGCGTCGGCGAGGCACGATCGCACACCCCGCGTTGGCCGCCGTGACCGTACCCGCTCGGCGGCACCTCGCGAGCAGACCGCGTTGCGCTGCACGGCGGCGACTGACCGCACCTCGTCGCCGCCGATCAGGGCAGCCGGCAGCCGGCGGGTGAGCCCACCGGTCGCCGATCCGCGCTTCCGGGGCCCTACTTCGCGGTGTAGGCGCCGTCGACGGTGAGCGCGTGGCCGTTCATGTACGAGGAGCGGTCCGACCACAGCCAGAGGACAGCCTCGGCGATCTCCTCGGGCTGGCCCAGACGCCCCGCGGGCGTGGAGTCCTCGATCGACTCGAGGGCCTCGGGGTTCTCTCGCGCCTTGAGCGGACCGTCCATGACCATCGGCGTCTCGATGAAGCCCGGGCACACCGCGTTGACCCGGATCCCGTGGCCGGCGTTCTCGAGCGCCGCCACCTGCGTGAGCCCGACGACGCCGTGCTTCGACGCGGTGTAGGCGGGGGTGTTCGCGAAGCCGACGAGACCGAGGATCGAGGCGGTGTTGACCACCGCCCCTGCACCGCGCTCCCGCATCACGGCCAGCTCGGCCTTGAGGCAGTTGAAGACGCCGGTGAGGTTGACCGCGATGACGGCGTCCCAGGCGTCGGTCTCGTAGGTGTGGGTCTCCCCGAACGCTCCGGCGATCCCGGCGTTGTTGAAGGCGAGGTCGAGAGCGCCGAAACGGTCGAGCGCCTCGCTCACGAGCGCATCGACGCTGTCGGCGTCGGTGACGTCGGCGTGGACGAAGACCGACTCGGCGCCGAGCTCCTTCGCGAGGGTGACCGTCTCGTTGCCGCCCTCCGCATCCATGTCTGCGACGACGATGCTCGCGCCCTCCCGGGCGGCACCGAGCGCGGTGGCCCTGCCGATACCAGAGCTCGCACCAGTAATGATGGCGACCTTGTCCGTGAACGTACCCATGCCATACCCCCTTCTACGACGAGTCCGATGCCCAACTTGGACCCGGGGGTAAAAGGTAGAGACGGCAAGAACGTAGAGCGCAGGGCCAAAGGTCTCGTCCTGAAGGGCCGACCGGACTGCCGGGCTTGCCCTGCCTGACGGGACCTGCCAGTCCGCCGACGACGGCAGGTTGCCCGCAGCCCTCAAGCTGCGGACGAACCAGCAGCGATGTCGCCCGGGGCCGGCCCCATGTCAGATGCCGTGCTCGGCTGGCACGTCGCCGCGTCGCACCGCCGCGACGAGCGCGGCATGGTCGGCCTCGGTCTGATCGGCGTAGGCCTTCGCGAAGCGGGCGAGGTGGCCGTCGAACTTCTCGGACTTGCCGAGGTAGCCGACGATGAGCGAGGCGCCGCTCGTGCGGGCGTGGCCCTTGGCGAGCAGCTGGGCGCAGATGCCCGCGTAGTCGGTGAGCGCGTCGGCGTCGATCGCATCGAGGGGGATCGTGCCCTTCATGTTGCGGAACTGCCGCACGTAGTACTGGTGGCCGCGCACCGTCGTCCAGCCGAGCAGCGGGTCGCTGACGGTCTGCAACGCCCGCTGGTACTCGACGACGCGCTGCCCCTGGTGGGCGTGCCAAGCCGACTCGCCGTGGACGTGGCGGGCGATGACCGAGCGGCGGGCCTGCTTGAGCTGGAGGAAGATCACGTCGTTGGGTCCCGAGCCCTCGAGCAAGGCGATGTAGGCGCGCAGGCCGACGCTGCCGACGCCGACGACCTTGTGGACGATGTCGACGAGGGTGTAGCCACCGAGGACGCGCTGCCAGTGCGGCTCGAGCGTGCCGAGGTAGTCGTCGAGGCCCGCAGCGACGTCCTCGAACTCGAGGTCGCTGGGTCGGGTGATGAGCGGCGGCTCCTCGACGATGCGCCGGTAGCCGTCGAAGACCTCGGTGAAGCGCGGCAGCGCCCGGTCGGAGGTGCGCCGCTGGGCGCGCTTGGCCGAGCGCTCGATCTGCCTGGTCAGCGACTTCTCCGAGGCGGTGTCCTTGAGCCGCTCGAGGTCGAGCTCCTCGAAGGAACGCAGGAAGAGCGGCTGGTCGTAGAGCTCGCGCATGTGCGCCCGGTAGGCCGCCGAGCAGGCCCTCGCGGCGGCCTCGCACTCCCCCTCGCTCGCGCCGTTCTCCCGCCCGGCGACCCACACGCTCGTCGCGAGCCGCCGCAGGTCCCACTCCCAGCTGCCCGGGTGGGCCTCGTCGAAGTCGTTGAGGTCGAGGACGAGGGTGCGCTCGGGCGAGGCGTAGAACCCGATGTTGCCGACGTGGGCGTCCCCACAGATCACCGGTTGGATGTTCGTCGACGGCAGGAGGGCGAAGTCCTCGGCCATGACGATCGCCGTGCCGCGCAGGAACCCGTAGGGCGAGGCGGCCATGCGCCCGAAGCGGACCGGCACGAGCCAGGGGATCCGACCCTCATGACTGCGCGCGATGAGCTCGAGCGGGTCGACGCGGTCAGCGGGTGGCTCCCAACGCCCGAGGGCCGAGCGCGGCACGTCCTTGCGCAGCCGCTTGCCGATCCTGCGGCGCTCCTCGCGCGGCAATGGGCGGCTGCGTAGCGAGGCGAAGGGCTCGGCGTCGGTGCTCGCGAGGACGACGTGACGACCGGGTGGCCGCAGCGAGGTGCCTCTCACGCGCGCTTCCTCCTAGGTCGGCGGTCGGTGGTGCGGACGGCACGCTACCGCCTCGGCCACCGACAGCGCGCGCTCGGCGCGCTCGCGGGCCGAGCAGGGTGCCTGCCCGGTCCGGCCCCGGCGCTGTGAGGCCTCGAGCGGGCCCTCGGCGGGAACGTCGGGCGGCCCGACCACCGTCGGCCTCGAGCGGGCCCTCGGCGGGAACGTCGGGCGGCCCGACCACCGTCGGCCACGCCGGACCAGGCGGCAACCCCGGGTGCGCCGCCGGGGACGCTCAGACCGCAGCGAAGAAGCGGACCTTCGAGGAGAGCTCGGCGCTGAAGGCCATGATGAGCGCGAGGTACATGAGCCCGGTCGCCGCCTGGATCGAGCGTCCACCCTCGGTGGCCAGCTTCCAGGTGAACCCGGCGATGAGCGCGCAGACCGCAACGAGACCGAAGGCGAGGTAGACCGAGAAGCCGGGGATGGCGAGGAACGGCGAGAAGCCGCCGAGGGGCGGTGCGGGGTTGGTCGCCGACAGGGCCGCCGAGCCGGCGGCTGCGGCGCAGCCAACGGCGTAGGCCTTCGCGGCGTCGATCATGTGGCGGTTGTCGAGGGCGCGCTCGAAGAGGTACCAGTGCCCGAGCACGAGCCCGTAGAGGGTCGCGCCGAGGAAGGCCGCACCGAGGGCCACCTCGGCGACGCCGGCCCCCACGGCGGTCTGCCGTGCGGCAGCCAACGGCACGAGCGCGACGACGCCGACGAGCGCCGCGGCCACGCCGGCGCGGCGTCCGGCCCGGTCGGCCCGGGCGACGAGCAGGACGACCGACAGCATCGAGAGCGCCGCGGTGACGAAGAGCAGCAGTGACGGGTCGCCCGGCAGGAACGCGACGACGGCCTCGGCCGGCTCGAAGGCGGCACGGGCGGCGGCGTAGGCACCCCAGGCGACGAGGGTGACCGTCACGCCCATGAGGAGGAAGAACCCGCGTCGTGCCTCGCCCCACAACCTGAGCAGCCACGTCAGCACCGCGCCGCCGACCGCGGCCTGCGCCGCGATGATCGCCATGACGCCAAGCGGGTCGGTCACGGCCTGCGCCGCTCGCACTTGAAGGCCGCCTCGCCGTCGCTCATGCTGGGTCCTCGCGGGTCGATCGACACGCCGGGCTGCGCCCGTCCACCAACGAGCCATCCTGCCAGCGCCCACTCACGCTGGCGAGCGACGAGGACACGATGCGAGAGCCCAACGACTGCGCGCCGGGACGCCGAGCAAGCGTCGCGCTCACCGTCGCCGAGGCCGACACCGCGAGCGCGCTCGGCTCCGGCGATCTCCCCGTGCTCGGGACCCCTCGCGTCGTCGCCCTGTGCGAGCAGGCGGCCGTCGCCGCGCTCGGCGACTGCCTCCACGAGAGCCAGACCAGCGTGGGCTCGTGGCTCGAGGTCGACCACCTCGCGCCGACCCCGCTCGGCGAGCACGTCGTCGCCGAGGCCGTGCTGCTCGGCGTGCATGGGCGGCGCCTGGAGTTCAGCATCACCGTCACCGACGGCCGCGAGCAGGAGGTCGCCCGCTGCCGTCACCGTCGCGTCGTCGTCGACCGGGAGAGCTTCGGTCAGGGCTGACTGACCGCGCCGGCCGGGGCGGCACGACGGCGCCCGTCCCTCCCGGCTTCCTCAGTCGGCGAGGCTGCAGGCGTAGGCCACGAGGGTGCGCACGCCCATGCCGGTGCCGCCCTTGCCCTGCAGGGGCCCGTTGCCGTTGTCCTCGAACGCCGGCCCGGCGATGTCGAGATGCGCCCAGGGCACCTCGCCGGTGAACTCCTTGAGGAAGAGCCCCGCGGCGAGCGTGCCGGCCTCGCGGCCCTTGCCGATGTTCTTGAGGTCAGCGACGTCGCTGTCGAGGTGCTCGCGGTACTCCTTGGGCAGCGGCAGGCGCCAGAGCAGCTCGCCGGTCTGCTCGGCCGCACCCTCGAGCGCGGCGAGGAGGTCGTCGTCGGAGCCCATGAGCCCGGCGATCTTCGAGCCGAGCGCGACGATCTGGGCGCCGGTGAGCGTCGCGACGTCGATCATCGCGTCGGGCTCCTGCTCGGCGGCGT